>JAERTK010000222.1 GCA_016844935.1 Desulfobacteraceae bacterium
GCGTACCTGGGTGAAGATGATCTGTATTCCACAAGGAGGTAGATGAAGAGATGACTGAAGCTGGAATAGAAATCACCAAGGACCTCACGATCCCCAAGCTTTTTGTAAAGCAATGCAGAAAGTACGGGAAAAACAAGGTAGCCATGAGGGAAAAGGAGTTCGGCATTTGGATTCCTTTTACCTGGCAGGACTATTACGACAATGTCAAATATATTGCTCTGGGGATGGTTAGTCTCGGTTTGAAGCCGGGGGACAAGGTGGCCATGATCGGGGACAACCGGCCGGAAGGTCTCTGGGCGGAGATGGCTGCCCTTTGCGCCGGCGGTGTGGCTGTGTGGTTGTTCCAGGACTGCATGATGGACGAGGTGAAGTACATCATCGATCATTCGGACACCAAAGTGTTTGTGGGCGAATCCCAGGAAGAAGTGGACAAAGCCCTTTCCATCAGAGATGAATGCCCGAAACTGGAAAAGATACTGTGGGATGATCCCAAAGGGATGAGGAATTACCACCAGGATTATCTCATGAGCCTGAAAAAGGTTCAGGACCTGGGGCGGGAACTGGACCAGAAAGAGCCGGAGCTTTTCGAAAAACTGGTGGAGCAGGGCTCGGGTGATGACGTGTGTCTGCTGTTCTATACCTCGGGGACCACGTCCCTGCCCAAAGGGGTGCTTCTGAGCCACTGGAATATGTTGACCATGGGGCACAATCTGATGGCCGTAGACCCCTGTTATGACACCGACGATTTTGTTTCCTATCTCCCTTTTGCCTGGATCGGGGAGCAGATGATGTCCATCTCATGCGGCCTTCAGGTGGGATACACCGTAAATTTCCCCGAAGAACCGGATACGGCCCAGGACAATATTCGCGAAATCGGTCCCCATGTGATGTTTGCCCCGCCCAGACTCTACGAAGGGATGACACGTAAGGTTCAGGTGAAATATATCGATTCCACCTGGATTAAACGGAAAATATATGAATTTGCTACAAAAATAGGCTATAAAACAGCCAACCTCAAGTTTGACAAAAAACCCATGCCGTTTTCCCTGAAGCTGCTGGGCTGGGTGGCTCACGCCCTCATGCAGAAAAAGCTGAAGGATCATCTGGGGCTTTCAAGGTTGAGACACTGCTATACCGGCGGTGCTGCCATGGGACCTGACCATTTCCGTTTTTTTCATGCCCTGGGGGTTAATCTTAAACAGATTTACGGTCAGACCGAGATTGCCGGTATCTCCATCGTCCACCGGGATGGTGATGTCAAGTTTGATACGGTGGGGACACCCATCCCGGAAACCGAGGTCAAGATCAGCAAAGAGGGGGAAATTCTCTCCAAAAGTCCTTCCGTTTTTCTGGGATATTACAAAAACGAAGAAGCCACGGCGGAAACCCTGGTGGATGGCTGGCTTTGTTCCGGGGACAGGGGTTTTATTGATGAAGACGGGCACCTGGTGGTATTTGACCGTTCCAAGGACGTGATGACGCTCAATGACGGAAGGCCGTTCTCTCCCCAGTACCTGGAGACCCGGCTCAAGTTCAGCCCGTTTGTGGAAGAGGCTTGGGCCATCGGCGACAAAAGGGAATTTATCACCGCTGTTATGTGCATCGACTATGCGGTGGTGGGGAAATGGGCCGATGACCGCAAGCTCAACTATACCAGCTACCCAGAACTTTCTCAGAAGCCGGAAGTTTATGATCTGATCCAGAAACAGATTGAAGAGGCCAACAAAGATCTGCCGGGTCCGGCGAAGATCAACAAATTTGTGAATCTGTATAAGGTATTTGATGCGGATGACGAAGAGTTGACCCGAACCTCAAAGCTTCGCCGCGCTTTTGTGATGGACCGGTATAAGGACATCGTGGATGCCCTTTATTCCGATACGGATGTGGTGCACATGGATACTACCATTACCTACGAGGATGGACGGGAGCAACGCATTAAAACCGATTTGAGGATTCAGAAACTGTAACATTTATTCCAAGATCAGCAGACCAAAAGATAAGCGAGGAGGAAGCGAATGGAGCTGTTTTTTATGAGCTTGACCACGGGGATTATGGTAGGCGGCATCTATGCCCTGGTGGCCCTGGGATGGGTTCTCATATATAAATGTTCAGGGGTTTTGAATTTGGCCATGGGAGAGTTGACCCTGATCGGGGCCTATGTGACCTATTCATTCTATAATGCCGGGATACCCTTTGTTCTGGCCGTATTTCTGACACTTCTGGTGGGTATTGTCTTGGGCTTTTTGACGGAGCGGATTTTTCTGGATAAGCTTATTGGAGAACCGATTCTGGCGGTCATTATGGTAACCGTGGGCCTTTCCTTTTTCCTGAAGGGGCTTATCGGATACATCTGGGGGTCGGACACCCGGGTTTTTGAACCGGCTGTTTTTGAGATTGAGCCCATTACCTTGGGGGTTCTCAAGATTTCGCCGGTCTATCTCTGGTCTTTCATCCTGGCCATCGTGTTGCTCGTCATTTTTATGTGCTTTTTCAAATACACCCGCTGGGGGCTTTCCATGCAGGCAACGGCCGATGACGAGACCGCGGCCCTGTCCCTGGGTGTTAGCGCACGCTTTGTGTATTCTGCGGCTTGGGCCATTGCGTTCATGAGTGCAGGGGTTGGCGGTGCGCTCTTAGGGAACATCAACGGTATTAATATTTCCGTGGGCTACCTGGGGTTGTTGGTGTTGCCGGCGGTTGTTCTGGGCGGCCTCAATTCAGTGCCCGGCGCCATTGTGGGCGGGATCCTGATCGGCTTGCTTCAGAATTTTTCAGGCACTTATCTGGATCAGTATTTTCCAGGGGGAGTAAAAGAGATCGTTCCTTTTGTCTTCATGGCGATTTTTCTTCTTTTCAAGCCTTACGGTTTGTGGGGATGGGAACGGATTGAAAGGGTGTAAAGAAAAACGGCTTTTTTCAGGGACTGTTTAAAACCCGGGGATCGAGAATTTTGTAGGGGGTATGTATGAGCAGTGTATGGTTGCCTTGCGGTGATTACCATCAGAATTACCAAGAAGATCAGGGATGGTGGCAGACCAAGTTCATCAAAGGGAAGATGATTCTGCTTTTGCTGGTTGTTTTTGTGGGGATTCCGCTTCTGTTTGATGAGTATTGGATCAGTGTGGCCACCATGGTGGGGTATACGGCCATGGGTGCGTTGGGTGTTCAATTGTTGATCGGCTATGCGGGGCTTTTGACATTGGGGCACGCCGCGTTTATTGCGGTGGGCGCTTATACCAGCACCATGCTCATATTGCAATTTCCCTGGCCCCAGTTCATGGTGGATGCGGGCTTGGCCTATCCCGTGAGCATTGTCGCGGCGGGTGTTGTCGCCGGGCTCTGGAGTGTGCTGTTTGGACTCCCCTCCGTCAAGGTCAAAGGGTTTTATTTGATCTTAACCACCATGGCCGCGCAATTTATCACCGTGGATTTTATTTTAACCCAGTATATCAGCCAGATCGGCGGGCGAGGGCAGGCCTTTTCCCTGCCGCCCGGAACCATCAAGATCGGCCCTTGGGTCATCGATAATGAGTTGAGCATCTATCTGGTGATGGTGGTTATGTTGTCGTTGATGATTATTGTTCTGGCCAATCTGCTCCGCTCCAAACCGGGTCGGGCCTGGGTGGCCATTCGGGACAACGACATCGCCGCGGAAGCGTTGGGGATTAACATTGTATGGTACAAGCTGCTGGCATTTTTTGTGGCCGGATTCATGGCGGGTGTTGCGGGCGCTTTCTGGGTGTGTAATACCGCAGCCCTTAGCCCCGAGCATTTTCAATGGTTTCTGTCCCTGTGGTTGGTGGGTGTGATTCTTATTGGCGGTGTAGGATCAATCCAGGGGGCTATTTTTGGTTCCATCTTCATGGTGGTGGTGATGGAAGTTCTTCAACTGGCGGTGATTCCCCTGGCGGACTATTTTCCGAACCTCCTGATGGATTTCGCCTATGTCAAGGACATGGCTTTCGGTCTGGCCATTTGTGCGTTTCTGATTTACGAACCCAACGGTATCGCGTACCGCTGGTGGCAGGCGAAGAATTACTTCAACCTCTGGCCGTTTTCTTATTAAGGGTGCAGGGGACAGTTGTCAGGGGGCAGGATAAAATTCGAATCCGATTATCATTACGCGCGGCACTTATCAGTCTGGATACATAATTCCGCCCTTGGCGGAATTCTAAAATAATGTTTATTGTGGCACGGTTATGGAGAAAGGGGGTGAGGGCTGTCTTTTAGATGATGTTTCATATCGTCGGTGATATAGGTTGGCATGATAGTTTCATAACCAGCGTAATAAGGGGGACAATTTTATGAAAAAGAGTATGCTCACAAAATTAGGGATTCTGTTGCTGGCGGTGGTTTTTCTGACAGCTTTTGGAACGGTTGCCGCTGCAAAGAAAATCAAGGTCGGGGGGCTTATGGATTGCACCGGCGCCACGTCCGATGTGGGGAAGGATTATGCCATCGGCATGATGGACGCCTTCAAATACATCAACAGCCAGGGGGGCGTCAACGGCAAGAAACTCAAATATACGTGGTTTGATTATGGTTACCGGATTCCTGAGGCCATCACCAAGTACAAGATGTTGAAACGGTTGGGATCCGTTGCCATCATGGGTTGGGGGACCGGTGATACGGAAGCCCTTTCACCCACCGTCAACAAGGACAAGATCCCTTATGTGTCGGCATCCTATTCCGCTCATTTGACGAATCCTGCAAAGACGCCGTACAACCTGTTTTTCTCATCGGATTATTCCACCAATGCCAGGAGCTGCATCACCGCATGGTTTGACAAGAAATGGTCCAAGCATCCGGATTTCGGAAAACGGAAACCGCGTTTTGCGGCCTGTTACATGTTTGCATCTCCCTACTGCTCGGCACCCATCAAGGCCATCAAAAATCAGGCCAAACTGCTGGGTTTTGAAGTGGGACCGGACCAGGATGTTTCTCTCTTTGCCCTGGACACCAAAAGCCAGGTGATGGCCCTTAAGAAATTTAAACCCGATTTGGTGTGGCATGGCAATACCACCATGAGTGTTGCGGCAACCGTCCGGGATGCTTATGCGTTGGGGTTGGGAGCCGGCTGGATCGTCAACAACTGGGGCTTTGATGAGAACCTGCCGCGGCTGGCCGGTAAGGCGGCCGAAGGGGTCATGGGCGCTACCCCATGTGCATTTTTTGGTCAGGATGTGAAGAATATGGACCTGGTTGTTTCCTCGGCTGAAAAATACAGCCCCGGCGTGCCCTTGGGAAAAAGACTGATTCGTACGGTTCAGGCATGGGGTGATGCGCTGGTCTTGTGGGAAGCTTTGAAACGGGCTGACGCGGCTGGTGTCGATGTCAGCAAGAAAGGTTCAGGCCCCGCCATCATGAAGAAGGGTTTTGAGACCATGCGTAATTTCGATATCGGTTTGGGTGCCGCGCCCATCAGCTATACGGCCAAGGATCATCGTGCGGCCACCGGGTGTCGTGTTCAGGAATGGAAAGGTGGAAAATTTCAGGTGGTTGAGGATGTGAACCTGAAGAAAAGATGGCCCAAGCTTTGGGATAAGACTGAAAAAGAAGGCGGTTTTTTCGGCTATTAATGAAAAGAGGTTCTGTCGTCAAACGGCCCATTTAAACCATCACGTTTGGAGGTAATGTCTTGGAGACATCAGAGGCAATCCTTAAAATCAAGAACATTGAGGTTAAGTACCATGAGGTTATCCTGGTGCTCAAAGGCGTTTCCATTGAGGTCCCCCATGGTGGTATCGTGGCGCTTCTGGGGGCCAACGGTGCAGGGAAAAGCACGACCCTGAAAGCCATTTCCGGTTTGTTGAAAACCGAAGATGGGGAAGTGACCGATGGCAGCATTGAGTACGAGGGAAAACCCATTCATCACGCTAAGGCCGCCAAGATCGCCAAGTCCGGCATTGTTCAGGTGATTGAGGGGCGAAAAGTGTTTGAACACTTAACCGTTGAGGAAAACCTCAAAGTGGGTGCGCACTTAAGGAAGACCGGATCCGTAAAAGAAGGTCTTCAAATGGTGTATCATTATTTTCCAAGGCTCCTCGAAAAAAGATTTGAAACCGCAGGCTTTGTCAGCGGCGGTGAACAGCAGATGGCTGTTGTGGGACGGGCCATGATGACCGAACCCAAACTGATATTGCTGGATGAACCCTCCATGGGACTTGCGCCCATGTTGATTCATGAAATTTTTAAGATCATCACCAAACTAAACCGGGAGGAGAGAATTTCCATCCTTCTGGTTGAACAGAATGTTAAGCTGGCCCTGACCACTGCACCCTATGCTTATGTGATGGAGACCGGAAGAATCGTTATGGATGATACCTCTGAAAAACTGAGCCAGAACGAGGATATCAAGGATTTCTATCTGGGCATGGGGGGCGGAGAGAAAAAAAACTTTCGAGATGTAAAACATTATAAGCGGAGAAAAAGGTGGTTGAGCTGACACTAAACAGGTTTTGACTGTAAAGGGTGAAGGTTGCGTTATTATCGTTGGATGCTTTGACCCAAACAGAGAAATCGAAAAGGGAGGTTCACTGATGAAGAAAAGTTTGATGCTTTTTATGGCGCTGTTGTTAGGCTTTGGTTTTGTTTTTTCATCCTGTGTAACGACTAGCACACAGGTTAAACCGAATGAAAATAATTTTATTGCCCCAAAAGTCACCCTCGAGTCTTTCATGGTTCCCCAATATGATGGATATTGGTACTATGCAAAGTCGGTGAAACCTACGAAAGGCAAGGGCGACAACAGGGGAGCCTTATTACCATTGACCTTTCTCTTTAATATCGAGAATAAAAATCCCTACCCTGTTCTTTTAAATGGGATGACATTTACCGTCGTTATTGATAAAGAGTTTGAATTAGTAACCTACAACAACGATGATGAATACTGGATTCCTGCTGGAAAGACCGACCAGGTGAGGGCGACGACATTGATTACGGTTCGTTCTGCTCTTTTAAGTCTTCTGGTTACTGGTGGCTTCAAACTGAAGGCAAAAAAGATCAGTCCATGGGCGGCCCTAGAGGGTTGGTGGAAGGGTGTGCCGGAAGGTACAACCCCGGTTAATCTGACAGGTTGCTCCTTTTCCTTTTCGGCCGGTGAAGTGTCGAAGGTGTACCCATACGAGATGGTGGCACAATAACGTATGAGTGGGGTGTCATACCCCTGCGACAAAAATCAAATAGTACAAACGGCCTTCATCCGCCCTCTTCTTAAAAAAGTAATAGGCAGGGTGAAGGCCTTTTTTTTGATGAGGAGGATTAATGGGACTTCACGATTTTACTTTCTACGATCTGGTAAACCGCAACGCCGCCATTTACGGTGATGGACGGGCCTGGACGGACGATGGAGAAACACGGGTCTTTTCGTTTTCCGAGATTAAGGAAGCGGTGGATCGGCTGGCCTGCGGTCTCCAGAAAACAGGGATTGAAAAAGGCGACCGGATCGGAGTCTTAGGGAAAAACAGTTTTTCCTATTTTCTCCTCTACGGGGCTGCCGCTGCCTTGGGGGCCATCGTGCTGCCCATCAACTGGCGATTGAGCGCCGATGAGGTGGCCTATAATCTCAATGATTGCAGCCCCAAGATGGTATTTTCCGACCCGGAATTCGAGGAAGTTTTGAAGGGCCTCAAAGACAGACTGACGTCGGTGGAAGACTATTTCAATCTCGGCTCCGGAGCCTTCAAGCCATTCGATACGCTTCTGGATCAGGGGTCGGAGTTTAAACCGGTGGACGTGGAAACCGATGACGGGTTCGTGATTATCCACACAGCGGCCGTTGCCGGAAAGCCCAGGGGCGCCCTTTTGAGCCACGGAAATGTGTTGTGCGCCAATATGCAGTTTAACTGTCTTTTGAATTTGACCCCGGAAGATGTTCACTACAACGTACTGCCCCTGTTTCACGTGGGGGGTCTTTTCATGGCGACAGCGGCTTTTCACGCAGGCTCCTTTAACCTGAATGTCAGCAAATTTGATGCCGTGAGAGCGGCTGAACTGGTTCAGGAAGAAAAAATTTCCATCATGTTGGAATTCCCCCCCATTTTGGGGTCTATTTTGGAACAGCATGAAAAAACAGGGGTCAACATCAGCTCGCTCAAGGCCGTAACAGGGCTGGAGGTGCCTGAGACCATTGAAAAATATCAGGAAATGACGGGGGGTACGTTTTACGCCATGTACGGCCAGACGGAAACCTCCTGCCTGGCCACCTACGGGGCATACAATGATCGACCCGGTTCGGCGGGTAAAACGCTCCCCATGGCGGAAGTCAGCCTTGTGGATGACTATGATGTTCCCGTTCCCGAAGGACAGGTGGGTGAAATTGTGGTGAAAGGTCCCATGGTGTTTAAGGGGTACTGGAATCTGCCGGAGGACAACGAATACGCCTTCAGGGGCGGATGGCACCACACCGGTGACCAGGGGCGGTTCGATGAAGACGGGTTTTTGTGGTATGCGGGGCGTAAGGCGGAAAAGGAATTGATCAAACCGGGAGGGGAAAATGTCTATCCCGCGGAGGTTGAAAAGACCGTTCTTGCGCATCCGGCAATAGCGTCGACAGTGGTTATTGGCGTTCCCGACCCCAGGTGGAAAGAGGGGATCAAAGCGGTTTGTGTTCTGGAAAAGGGGCAAACCCTTGAAGCTCAGGCGTTGATCGATTTTGTGGGAGAACGCATCGCACGGTATAAAAAGCCCCAATATGTTGAGTTCGTTTCCGAATTTCCATTGCTTGAAGACGGTGGCGTGGATCGCGAAAAAATTAAAGAGCTTTACGGGGGAGCCCAATAGGAGGCGCAGCGGCAAGAAGGTGGATCTCCATGTTTGGAGCCGAGTGGAACTGGTGGTGACCGGGGAGGATTATATTCCGGTGGAGAATTTTATTAAGGAGCAGGTCCGTAAGAACTGAAAAAGTTTCAATCCAGCCATCAATTTTTTTGGGTAACTTTTTTTGAGTGGGAGACAGGTCAGGATGAGTCCAAGATTAAAGAAAATCCTGAAGATTCCTTTAATCCTGTTGTGTTTCGCAGGTCCCATTGCAGGGTGGATCTGGTACGGTGAGGGGGGGATGGTTCGTCTTTGCCGGACAGAAGTGGAGCGGCAGGCGTGCCTTGATCGCATCCGAAAGCTTGTGGCCGAAAACCAGGCGCTTATTGAGGAAGTCCACCGTTTTCGTACGGATATGACATATGTGGAATCTGTTGCCAGAGCCGAGCTTAACCTGATTCGAGAAAACGAGGTTATTTACCGTTTTGGGAAAGGTGAAACCGGGAATTAGACAATGGAAAAGAACACTGCTTTATATGATGAAATTCTGAAGAATGGACCATCTCAAACCACCTTGCACATTGTTCTGGCCCGGATGAAGGGTGAAGGGCGCATCAATGAAGTGATTAAATGGTGCATGACGTTTTTGAGAGTCTATCCAAAAGATATTCATTTGAGAATGCTCTTTGCGGAGTGTTACCTTGCTATTGGGTCAGTGGGGCAGGCGGAAGCTGAATTTCTGAAGGTTTCATCCATGATAAATGATCTGCTTCCCGTCTATGCCAGACTGGCCGGGATTTACGCAAAACAGAAGCGGTTTGTGGAAGCGGCCGGTGAAGCTGAAATGTTCCTGGCACACCACCCCGATGATTCTGAAATGCGTGAAATACTCAAAATAGTGGAAGAAACCAGGGCGGACGGGGCAGCTGGGCCTGATCCGGAATGGCCTGTTTTGCCGGATGATGAAGAGGGATCCCTGGTAAACTTCGCCACGCCCACCATCGCCGAACTTTATTTCAGCCAGGGGCAACTGGACGCTGCGGTGGAAACCTATGAAAGGGTTCTTGAGGAACATCCCCATGACAATGTTTCCGCTGAACGGCTGGCCCAGCTGAAAACCCAACTGGAAACCGACTCTATTAGCGAAACGAAAGCGTCCCGAAACGTGCACAGACAGGAAAAAAAAGTTCTTGCAATACTGGAAAAGTGGCTTCCCAGAGTGGGGGAGATAAAATATGGCTGAAAAATCACCCGATTTCGGGTTTGTGGCAACCGGCATCGGAAGTGTTCCGTTTTTGGATGTGGAAGGGACTTGCCGGGAAATTATACGGCTTTTTCCCCACATGCCCTTCTGGCCCCAGTTCGTGAAACGCAGCTATCTGGAGGATATGAGTGTCCAATACAGTGAAGGGTTCCCGCTTCTGGAGGTGAACCCGGACAAAAGAAGTCTCACCATCACCCATTCCGGTGACAGAGAATCGGAGCTGGTGAATTTTTACGAGCGGTTTTTCTCCGGCGACCTGGAGTCTTTTGCCATCAGTGACGCCCATGCGCCGGGGCTGTATACCCTGATGACGTCTTTAAATGAAATGAAATCAGATCAGTCACATTACATCAAGGGACAGACTGTCGGGCCCATTACCTTCACCTCAGGAATCCTGGGGCTGGATGGAAGACCCGTTATCCATGATCCAGAGTTGTCGGAAGCCTTTGTGAGGGGGTTGGCCATCAAGGCGCTCTGGCAGGTGAGAATGCTGGAAGAATCCGGCAGGCGCCCGGTGATTTTTTTGGATGAACCGTCTCTTTCGGGCTTCGGATCGGCCTTTTCCTCAATGGGGCGGCAGGATGTGGTTGATAAGCTTCAAATGATGATATCTTACCTCAAGGATCATTCTGATTGCCTGGTGGGAATACACTGCTGCGGTAATACGGATTGGTCCATGATTTTGGCGGCCAGACCAGACATTATCAATTTTGATGCATTCGAATTCATCGAACATTTTCTCCTTTATCTTGATGGGGTCACAGCTTTTCTGGAAGAAGGCGGCACCATTGCGTGGGGTATTGTGCCCACGTCCGGTTTCACGGGTGATGAGTCTGAAAAGGACCTTTTGAAAATGGTCAGGGATGGCATTAAAAGGATAGAGAAAGGAGGTGTAAGTCCACAGACAGTTGCTGAAAGGTCTATATTTACGCCGTCTTGTGGCATGGGGTCCATGACTCGGGTCGACGCAAGTTCTGCCATGGGCCTGCTGGCCCGACTGCAGGCTGAATCCTTTGGCTGAGATTTTCAGGATCCTTAGGATTCTGCCCACTGGATAACATATCCCCTTCGAAATGACATGGCGGCGAGATTCCCGTGGCTTATTGAGGCAAATGCGCTGGCGGGTGTATTTCTGGAAAGATTGGGATTGTTTTTGTGAATCATCTTTAACTCTTATAAATTCTTGACAAAAGAAAGCGCATGGGATATGTCTTTTTAAGCGTCACAAAATGATAAATGAAGAAGGCTTTGTCGGTAGGGGTGTTGGGCGGGTTTCATTTTAGCATCAGGCTTTTTTTCGGTGAGGGGTGGTTTAGATTCCGGCTTTCAGGGCGGGGTTTCTTGTCAACGTCTGTAGCAAGGAGGGAAGATAATGAACAAAGGTGATTTGCTAAATGAGGTGGCCAAGGTTGTGGGTACCAAGAAAGAGGCGCAGGCTGCAGTAGATTGTGTTTTTTCAAGTATCACCGAAGCGTTGAAGCGTAAGGATAAGGTGACGATTATCGGTTTCGGGACCTTCAAGGTGGAAGAAAGAAAAGCAAGGAAAGGCATAAATCCCCAGACTGGAAAAGCCATCGATATCGCGGCGAAAACGGTTCCGAAATTTGTGGCCGGAAAGGCCCTCAAAGAGGCCGTTTAGTCCCTAAAAAATGGGTGACACGCCCGGGCTCTTATTGGATATCTTCATTTCAGTAAGGGCTTTTTTTTGTCCAAACAATCAGGGTGCGAAATATGAAAATTGCAGTGAGCGGAAAAGGGGGCGTTGGTAAAACCACCTTTGCGGCGTTCTTAATAAGAGCACTGGCCGATGAAGGGAAAAAGGTCCTGGCAATTGATGCGGATCCGGATGCCAATCTGGCGCAGGCGCTTGGGGTTGATAAGAGCGAGGAAATTGTTCCCATTTCTGAGATGAAGGCGCTTATCGAGGAAAGAACCGAGGCCAAAGTCGGCTCCATGGGTTCTTTTTTTAAATTGAATCCAAAGGTGAGTGATTTGCCGGAAAAGCTTTCTGCTGAAAAGGATGGGGTTAAGGTAATGGTCATGGGGGGTGTGAAAACGGGGGGCTCCGGATGTATATGCCCTGAAAGCACCTTGCTGAAAAGACTCGTTTCCCATGTGGTACTGGCCAGGGATGAGGCGGTGGTGATGGATATGGAGGCCGGTCTGGAGCACTTGGGAAGAGGAACGAGCCAGTATGTGGACCGGCTTATTGTGGTGGTTGAGCCGGGGCGCAGAAGTGTTGAGACAGCGTATCAAATTCGTCGTCTGGCCGATGACCTCGGATTAAAAAAATTGAGTTTTGTGGGAAATAAATTGCGATCTGACAAAGACAGAGACTTTCTACTGAAAGAGATGCCGGACTTTTCATTCATCGGGTTCATGCCTTACAGACAGGAGATTATTGATGCGGACCGTGACGGAAGACCCCCGTTTGAAAAAGATGCGGATACCCTCAGGGAAGTCAGTGAAATGCTCGCCAAATTGAAAGACTAAAGGAGAATGAAACATGGGAGAAAGAATTTACAACTTTAATGCGGGTCCTGCTGCTCTGCCGTTGCCCGTTCTGGAAGAAATTCAGAGCGAGCTTGTGGATTATAAAGGATCGGGCATGTCCATTATGGAAGTGAGCCATCGCTCCAAATGGTTTGATGATGTGATCAATGACGCGGTCGAAAGGACCAAACGACTTCTGGGTCTCGGGGATGATTATGATGTTCTGTTCATCCAGGGGGGCGCGAGCCTTCAGTTTTGCATGATTCCCATGAACCTGGCCCTGGAAAATCGTCCCGTGGATTATATCAATACGGGAACCTGGTCCACCAAAGCCATCAAAGAGGCCGATATTCAGGGGGAGGACGTACAGGTCATTGCTTCATCTGAAGACAAGAACTTCTCCTATATCCCAAAGTCATATGAGGTCAGCAACAATGCGGCGTATCTTCATTTCACCAGCAACAATACCATCAAGGGAACCCAGTGGGCGCAATTCCCGGACGCGGGGGATATTCCCCTGGTTTGTGATATGAGTTCCGATATTATGAGCCGTCCCTTTGATGCGAAGCCCTTTGGTCTGATTTATGCCGGTGCTCAGAAAAACATCGGACCATCCGGTACGGCCATGGTGATTATCAGGAAGGATATGCTGGAAAGGACGCCGGATAATCTGCCTTCCATGCTGAAATATACGACGTTTTCCGGAAAAAATTCCATGTACAATACCCCTTCCTGCATGGTCATTTATACCATTAATCTGGTCCTGAAATGGCTCGAGGAAACCGTTGGCGGCCTTGAAAAAATGGGGCAGATCAATCAGGAAAAGGGAGCCCTGATCTATAATTTTATTGACGGGTCTGGTTTTTACAACGCAACCGCGGAAAAGGACAGTCGTTCCCTCATGAATGTGACTTTCAGACTTCCCAGCGAAGATCTGGAGAAGAAATTTGTAGCAGAAGGGTTGAAGGCGGGTATGGGAGGCTTGAAGGGGCACCGTTCGGTGGGGGGCTGCAGGGCTTCCATCTACAATGCCAGCGGAATGGATGCGGTTAAAGCCCTGGTGGATTTCATGACGGATTTTGAAAAGAAAGAAGGATAGTTTCGGGGGGTGATCGGTTTTGCAAAGGACAAGGATTTCTGAGATTTTTAAGGCAGACGCCATCGGTTCACACGTCACGGTGGCCGGATGGGTCAGGACCCGCAGGGATTCCAAGGGCGGCTTTTCGTTCATTGAAATAAACGATGGTTCCAGTTTTTCAGGTTTGCAGATTATTGCGGATCAGGATCTGCCAAACTACCAGAGCCATGTGCTGAAGTTGCAGACCGGTTGTTCCATTGTTGCCGACGGCACCCTGGCGGCTTCCCCTGGAAAAGGCCAGAAGGTGGAGTTGAAAGCCGATAACCTCCAGGTGGTCGGCTGGGCTGATCCGGAAGCTTACCCGTTACAGAAAAAACGGCATTCCTTTGAGTTCTTGAGGACCATTGCCCACTTGCGGCCCCGGACCAACACCTTCGGTGCGGTGGCAAGGGTCCGAAATGCCATGGCTTCGGGCATCCATGGGTTTTTTCAGGAAAAGGGCTTTTTATACGTCCATACCCCCATTCTGACCGGGAGCGATTGTGAAGGGGCGGGGGAAATGTTCCGTGTGACGACGCTGGACCCGGCGAAGGTCCCCGTGGAAAATGGAAAAGCGGATTACAGTGGGGATTTTTTCGGCGGACCCTCCCATTTAACCGTCAGCGGGCAATTGGAGGCGGAGATCTATGCCCTGGCCATGGGTGATGTCTATACGTTCGGGCCCACGTTCAGGGCTGAAAACTCCAATACGTCCCGGCATCTGGCGGAGTTCTGGATGGTGGAGCCTGAGATGGCTTTTTGCGATCTGGAAGGGAATGTGGCCCTGGCCGTGGAGTTTTTAAAATATGTTTTTGCTTATGTCCTTGAGCATTGCCCTGAAGATTTGGCGTTCTTCAACCGGTTCATTGACAAAACAATAATCAAGACCCTTGAAGGCCTCGTGGACCAGGATTTCACAACCCTGACCTACACGGAAGGGATCAGGCTCCTTGAAAAGGCCAAGGTGAAGTTTGAGTTTCCCGTGGCATGGGGCAGCGATATCCAGTCTGAACATGAGCGGTATTTATGCGAAAAAGTTTTTAACGGCCCCGTGGTGCTCATAGACTATCCCAAGGATATCAAGGCTTTTTACATGAAGATGAATGATGACGAAAAGACGGTGCGTGCCATGGACGTGCTGGTGCCGAAAATCGGCGAGATCATCGGCGGCAGCCAGCGTGAGGACGACCATGATATCCTCCATTCACGCATTACCCAAATGGGTTTCGACCCGGATGAATACTGGTGGTATCTGGAACTCCGAAAATTTGGTTCAGTTCCCCATGCGGGGTTCGGCCTGGGCTTTGAGCGGCTGATCCAGTTCGTGACGGGCTTATCCAATATCCGGGATGTGATCCCTTTCCCCAGGACACCCGGTAATATTTCTTTCTAAGACTGAAGCCTTTTTTCCAGGAGGGTATAACGCCGCAGCGTTTTGTCGTTGCGGATGCCGATGGCAAGCGCCTTTCGGGTTCCCACCAGGATCACCAGTTCCTTGCCCCGGGTGACGGCAGTGTAGATCAGATTGCGCTGCAACAGCATGTAGTGCTGGATCAGGATGGGGATAATCACAGCCGGGTATTCCGACCCCTGGGATTTGTGGACGGAAACGGCGTAGGCCAGGATCACTTCATCAAGATCCGTAAAATCGTATGGTAATTCGCGGTCCTCAAAAGAGATGATCACTTCCCGGGTTTCCGTGTCCAGGCGAACGATCCGTCCCATGTCACCGTTAAACACTTCCTTGTCGTAATTGTTCTTGATCTGCATGACCTTGTCACCCATGCGAAATGTGCGGTTCCCCCGTTCGATCCCTCGTTTGTTCGGGTTCAGCCGGTTTTGAAGTGTCAGATTGAGGTTGCCGGCCCCCACCACGCCCCGATGCATGGGGGTCAGGACCTGAATTTCGTTCATGGGGTCAAATCCGAAATAATCCGGTACCCGTTTGCCTGCCAGATCAAGGATGGTATTTAATACCTGTTCAGGGTCTTCCTGTTCAATGAAAAAGAAATCGCTGTTTTCCCGAGGGTTTTTTAGCTGAGGCATCTTCCCCCCGTTGATCCGGTGGGCGTTTAAGATGATACGGCTTTCCCTGGCCTGTCGAAAAATCTTGTCCAGTGCCACCACGGGGATGGCTGCGCTTGCCATGATGTCTTTCAGCACATTTCCCGCCCCCACGGAAGGGAGCTGATGGATGTCGCCCACCAGGATAAAGGTGGCTTTGGGGGGAATGGCTTTGAGGAGATGATGCATGAGGATGGTGTCGATCATGGAGGCTTCGTCCACGATGAGGAGGTCGCAGGGGAGGGGGTGCTTCTGGTCTTTTTTAAAACCGCCCTTCTTTAAGCTGTACTCCAGCAGCCTGTGGAGGGTTCTGGCCTCATGGCCCGTGGCTTCGGACATGCGTTTGGCGGCTCTTCCCGTGGGTGCCGCCAGTTGAATACGGATTTTCAGGGGCGCAAAGATTTTTAAAATGGCATTAATGATGGTGGTTTTGCCGGTGCCGGGTCCTCCGGTGATTACGAGGATTTTATTTCGAGCCGCGCACTTAATGGCTTCAACCTGATTTTCAGCGAGGCGGATGGCCAACCGTTCCTGAACCCAGGTAAGGGCTTTTTCCCCGTCAATGGCCCGGATGGCTTTGGGCGCCTTGAGAAGTCTCTTCAGTCGTGCCGCGATCCCCGTTTCGGACACGTGGAACTTCTTGAGAAAAACCCCCTTGTTGTTTTCCGGGAGTTCCGTTGCATCATGGTTTAAGTCTTCAAGGACAATCCTGCTGGCGAGGACATTGGTCCCGATGGCCTGGGTGATCAGGTCCCGGTGGATCTCCAGCATTTCCCCGCATTTTTTAACCAGTGGCTCATAGGGAAAATAAACGTGCCCTTCGTCCGCCAGTTGATGAAGGATATAGAGAATCCCCGCTTCCGCCCGGACCTGGCATTGTTTGTCAAACCCCAGTTTTTCAGCAATCCCGTCCGCCGTCACAAACCCGATGCCGAAGATATCCGTCGCAAGTCGATAGGGGTTTTCCTGAACAACCGCTATGGACTCATCGCCGTACTGCTTGAATATTTTGGTGGCGTAACCGGAACTGACTCCGTGGGTCTGAAGAAACAGCATCACTTCCCGAATCTCTTTTTGTTCCTCCCAGGCTGTCTGGATCATGGCAATCCGCTTTTTTCCGATGCCCGCCACCGAAACCAGTCTTTCCGCGTTAGTTTCGATTACATCCAGGGTGGTTTCCCCGAATTTCTTGACGATCCGTTTTGCCATGACCGGCCCGATGCCCTTGATGAGGCCGGAGCCCAGGTATTTCTGAATGCCGTAAACCGTGGCCGGCACTTCCGTCTTGTAATGGGTGATTTTGAATTGCTCGCCAAACTTGGGGTGGCTGGACCATTCTCCCTTGAGCTCAAGGATTTCGCCGGGGGTGGGCGCCATCATGCTGCCTACGGCGTTTACAAGGTCTTTCTGACCGTAGACCTTGAGTTTGACAACACTGTAGCCATTCTCTTCGTTGGTATAGGTGATTCTTTCAATCTGGCCTTTGAGGTGGGTAAGCACGTGTCATGCCCTTTTTTGCCGTCGAGATTCCCTGAAGCCGGATGATCTCATTCTTTACCTGGCTTTTCGCCCATGTTATGGCGAACGTGCAATAAGGACTATACAAATGTTGCCAAAAAGTCAACGCTCTGTCAGGGTATCTTTTGTGAACAGGTAAAGCACGGAAATCAGTAAGAGTAATAGGGCGCACAGGGTGAAAGATGCGGTGAATGCCTCCGGTCCCCTGGAAGCTTGGGGATAGAGGGTCTTCATGAGAACCCCAAGGCCCTGAAGGAAAACAGCGGGTCCGATCATGGTGAAGAAATTAATTCCGGTCATGGCGGTTCCGGCCATTTCGAGGGGCATGGTTTCTTTTATTTGGACGTACAGCAGGGCGCCGCTGGATCTGAAAAAACCGAAACTTAAAAACAGCGTCATCAGCATCAGCAGGGTTGTGTTTGGCGAAAGCATGGCCAGTATCAACATGATGAGGATGAAGATGGCCATACCGCCTGATACAACCCATTTTCGGGTATGGAGTATCCTGTCCGAAAGCCAGCCCCATACGGGTCCGCCCGCAATGGCCCCCACATTCATTAACAGGATGACGTGTCCGGCGTTCATGACGCTGAGGCCCATGACTTCCGTGAGATAAGGTCCGGCCCAGAGGGTTTGAAAGGCTGCGAAGATGCCGTAGCCCACGAAACTGGTGAGGGAAATGATCCAGTAGGCCCGCTCCTTGAAAAGTGCAAAGAGCCCTGAAAATGCATTGCTTTCGGTTTTCGACATTTGACCAGCGCTTTTTGTATGGCCCATAGGTGGCGTGTCCCGTACCACCAGGTAGAGCATCAATACCAAAACCAGGTTGATGCCGGCAATGGCTATGAAAGCCTGCCGCCAACCCACAATATCCACCAGGAAGGCCAAGGGGACCGTTGCAGCCATGTTTCCCACAGTCCCGATGGAAAAGACAATGCCTGTAAGGGTGGCGAAAGTGGTGGGCTTAAACCAGGCGGTTAGCAGTTTCAGCGTCCCCATGAGGTTGCAGGCCATGCCGATTCCCAGCAGGATGCGGCCCAGGAGACCCACGGCAAAAGAATCCGCCCACGCAAAGATAAGTGCTCCGGTGATGCCCAACAGGGATAATCCCGTCATCATGAGGCGGGGGCCTATTCGGTCCAGGAGGATGCTGATGGGGATTTGCGTGACGGCAAAGGCATAAAAAAAGGCAGCGCTGAGGGTGCCCAGCCCCTGGGTATCCAGGGAGAGATCCAGGAGAAGCTGATCCGCAATGACGGCATTGGTGGCCCGGTAGAATTGCGAGAGGAAAAAATTGGATGACGTGATCAGGAAAATGGCCCAGCGGCGGCTCATGGTGCCCCTTCTTCTGTTTGGAATCAATCATATTTCTTCTTCTTCAAGATTTCTCACAATGGCTTTCGGAAGACAAGGTTTTATTGGGTTCGTTGGCGCCGCAAAAAGGCCATGGACAAATGAATCTATTTTTTGACTTGACTCTTTGTTGATCCATTGTTTAAAAGTAAACATTCAGGTGCTCCTCGGAGCGTAATAGGGAACTCCGTGAAAACGGGACGGGCCCGCCGCTGTGACCTTTACCCTTTGATTTTCAAGGGAACCCTTTTGACGTGATTTACCACTGTTCCGTCCAAGTTTCGGGAATGGGAAGGTTGTCGAAAGGGAGAGGGAGTCAGAAGACCTGCCTGAGTGGAATAATCCCGCCGATTCGAGGACGGATGGGGGATTGCTGGATCTTGAGGATAAAAAAGGGAAATCCCCGGGTCGAATTTTTCGGTCTCGGGGTTTTTTTTGCCTGCAGGTCCCGAGGGAAAAAGGATAAGGGGTTTATGCTGCAGGTTCAAGAAGGAGGAATCATATTTTGGATACAGGCTTTCGATTATTAAATTTCCCTTTGGCATCATTCTCCAGAGAGTCGAACGCGAACAAGGCGGATCGTTCGGACAAAGTTTGGAGGTTCTCTCAGAAAATATTTTCTGTTGTCGCGAGGTATTTGTGGCTCCAATTGGGCCTGGTGGTGGTGTTAGGTCTTCCTGCGATCACAATGGCCGAGGAAGACATGGATCATCCCGGTGCCGTAAATGTTCTGGATGAGGTCGTGGTAACGGCCACCAAGACTGAAGAAAAACGCAAAGACATCTCCAGTTCAGTTATCATTATCGATGCATTGGATATCGAAGAATCCCCTGCCAAGACCCTTGGCGAACTTCTGGCCAATGACCCGGGTATTGATTGGAGAACCCGCGGCGATTATGGCGGCGCCCGCCAGGAAATCCAGATCCGGGGTATGGGAGGAAACGCCACGCAGATTCGTGTCAATGGTGTGGAAATCAACTCCCCGTCCCTCGGGGTGGCGGATGTCAATAGGATCCCGCTCAATAATATCGAACGTATCGAAGTGGTTAAGGGATCGGGTTCAGTACTTTACGGGTCCGGGGCCATGGCCGGTACCATCAACATTATTACGAAAAAGCCCGAGAAAGAAAGAACCGACCTCAAAGCCAGCGCTGGCGGTGGATCACAGGGTACCTATCGACTTGCCCTGGAACAGGGGATGTTTGCCACCGATGACTTCGGGTACTATCTGACAGCCAACCGTTACAGGACATTGGGGTTTCGCTCCAACAGCGATCTAAGCCATAACGATGCCAGTCTCAACCTGGTATTCGACAGAGGGGACATCCTGAACGTCAGTCTGTATGGCGACTATATCTACAGGGATTATGGAATACCGGGCGTTCAGCCTCCTGAAGGGACGCAGAGTTACTCCATCAACGGTACGGAGTTCTTTAACACGGAATCGGCCAGTTTGCTTGACAGGGGGAGGGATAACGATGCCCATGGGGTTCTCAATATCAGAAGCCGGCCAACGGACTGGGTGGATCTCAAGTTTCGCGGGGATTACACCTATATGCAGCAGTACAATTACAGCCGGTACAGTTTTTCCGGTGAAGGTGCAAGGACATGGGTGACCAACAAGGTTATAGGGGCTGAGCTGGATGTGGACTTCGAACCCTTTGAGGGTGCCAATCTACTGGTAGGTTCGGAATACAAGCACTATGACTGGGAAAATAAGACCACTGATCTCAATTCTTTCGGGGCGGATGTTCCGGGTTCCACCTCCGAGACGTCCAATACACTGCGCACCTTAGGGGTCTATGCGGAGGCCCAATACAGACCGTGCCGCTACGTCAAGGGGATCGCCGGCATAAGACATGAGGACAATTCACAGTTTGGCACCCAGGACCTTCCCCGGTTTGGCCTTATCGTGAACCCCATGGAAAGCACCGCCGTGAAGTTCAATTATGGAAAACACTTCCTTGCGCCAACGCCCAATGATCTTTACTGGCCGGCGGGGCCCTATACCCAGGGGAATCCAGACCTGAAGCCGGAAACAGGATGGCATTTTGACGCGGGAGTTGAGCAGGAACTGTTTGAAAACAGATGGTTTGTTTCGGCAGCCTATTTTAACTGGAACCTGAAAGACAAGATCCTCTGGGGCCCGGACAGCAATTGGGTATGGACTCCGCAGAACCTGGATAAGGCCAGTGCGGACGGGTTTGAACTTGGAACCAGAATCGGGCCTTTTTATGATACTACTTTTTCCCTCGATTATACCTATACGAATGGGGAAGAAGAAAATCAATATGTTACGCGTCGTGCCAGCTATACGCCCAAGAACCTTTTTAAGGGTGACCTGACATATTGGGCGCCCTTTGGCTTGACGGCCCGGGCGACGGTTCGTTATGTGGGTGACCGCGTCTACTATGGCACCGACCAAACCACAACAGAGCCTCAAGATACGTTGGATTCCTATGTGACCCTGGATATGCGTCTTGAGCAGCGCCTCTTTGAAAACTGGCTCTTTTCCCTGGAAGGGAATAATTTGTTCAACAAGTCATACGACACTTATTTTGGATCTTTTACCGATCCAACCACCTGGCAGACAAGCTCAGCCAAATACCCGGGTTCAGGGCGTTCGGTGTTTTTCCAGGTTGCATATGAATTTTAAGGGAATTTTTTTTGAAGGGAGCGACGGTGTATTTTTACTGGCGGATCATGGAAGAGCTGAAATATCTTGGGGAAGTCCTGGTGTTTCACGACCCGAGCTTCAAAAGAGAGTATCATCTTTGGGTTCAGAAAAACCAAGTGGGATTAGATTTTACGGCAATGGAGGATAATCGGAAAATTCTGGATGATTTTGATCCGTTCGGTGTTACAGTATCCCTCAACTAAAACAGGGGCGAGATGATCGCCCCTGTTTCAAATGAATCCGCATATGATTTCTTGGTGAGCCTTAATACCAGGGTCCCCAGGGTCCCCAAGGACCCCACATCCCAAAATTCATGCGGGCATCCATATTGGCCTGAGCGGCCCATCGGTAGTCCTGGGCCATTTTTCTTTCAGTGGCCAGTTTCTGGAACTTCTGGTACGATTTTTCGCTGCCCACATAAAGGCATTTACATGTTGTGGCGTCAGCATAATAGAAATATACTTTTTTCTCGTGCTGCTGCGGTACCAGCTTGCGCTGGGGCAACCCTTCAAGGGCCGCCATTTTTTGAGGGGTGTCTGCAAGCTTCATTTTAAACCCGGAGGCGGCGAGCATTCTTTCCGTGTCCATTGCCTTCTGCTTTTCAATGGCGGCGCACGACCCGAAAAGGGTTATAACGGCAAACAGGACCACCATGCAGGCTGCTTTTCCGGTTGTTGTCATGTCCTTCTCCTTATTCTAGGCGTTCGTCTGTTTCTGGAGCTTTGTCAGGACAATGTATTTGTCCTTGAAGTCTAATCTGAATTTGTCGCCGGTTGCGAACCCTGTTTCAATCAAATGACTTCTGGATATCTTGATCCCTTCTTCCGTGAATTTCACGGGGGATGTTTCCCGGTAAAGGCCCTCAACTTCAATATAGCGCCCAAGTTTATAGGTCAGATAACCGACTTTGTACTGCAGGGTGCGCAGAGAAATGCCGGCTTCCCTGCAGATTACATCCGCCCGTTTGAATTTCTGAATGAAAAAGAGCAGTTGCTTGTCGGAGGTGAGGATCTCCTGTTTTCTGGGAAGTTCGCTGACCTTTTCATTTTCTTCCTTGGTAACCACTGACCGCATGGGTTCGACCTCTTTTACAGGTGTAACGGGCTCCGGTTCCGGGGCTTTAACGGCGGCGATGGGGCTTGGTGTATCGGGTTGTTCCGCCTTAACCGGCCTTTCGTCATCAGGGAGTAGTTGTTTGAGATCGTTATTCCACCGATCCCAATTGGGAAGCGCCTTTTCCAGGTCTTCATTCCAACTGTCCCAGGTTTCCCAGTCATTCTCTGGAGTAGCGTTTGCTGCCCGCTCTTTTAATTTTTCCTCTTCCATCTTGAATCTCCTTTGCTTCGTGCGTTCACTGCATGGGGGGAAGTTGAAAACCCCGCCCCGTTGATTCAAGCCTTGACCACAGGAACCATCTCTAAGGGCTGCCCGATAGTGTAATATCTTCACCCACTTCTTGGCAAGCTTTTTTCCAGATAACCTTTCTTGCGAAGAAATTGAACCCCTCAACGGTTTCTGATGCTATGAGGAGACAATTCATCCTGTTCTTTCTTCATTTGAAGCACAACAATAGCCGTTACCACCATTGCGCCCCCTGCGATCTGCAGGGGCTGGAGAGATTCACCCAAGAAAAGGTAGGCAAACAGACCTGCCGAGATGGGTTCCAGGGTTGCGGTAATGGACGCCCGTGTGGATCGGACATGGTTGACGCCCACGAAAAAGAGGCCGAAGGGGAGAACGGTTCCCACAATGGAAACGTATAAAATCCAGCCCCATTGGCCGGTCGTATAATCGGCTGTGAAATACTGGAACGGAGGATAAAATATGTGCCAGGTGATCGTTGCGAAAAGGAAGGAGTAGAAAAGGACAGTCCAGGGGGAATAGCGGTGCATGCCTTTTTCCCCCGCCAGGGTATATGCCGCGAAACACAAAGCCGATGAGAGCCCTGCAAGAATTCCCAGTTGATTCATTTTTAACAGGTGGAGGCTGTATCCCCCCACAACGAGGTAGCAGCCTCCCAGGGAGAGGAGCAATGCCGAAAGTTTGGCGGGTGTAAGACGTTCCTTCCAGAAACAGATGGAAAAAAAAGCCACCATAACGGGGGCGAGATACTGGAGAAAGATGGCGGCGGCCACCTGGATTTTGCTGATGGCATAAAAATAGGTCACCTGGACCAGGGCCATCACCACACCACCCAGAAGGAAGAAATACCACAGATCCCTGGGCCGGATTTTAAAGAGGGACCGGAACCCGATTCCGAAAACCATAAGCAGGAGTACGGTGGAAATGGTCACCCGGATCTGTACCAGCTCGAAAGGGGTCATGCCGCCGGTGAAGAGGGCTTTACCCGCCGTCCCGGAGGAGGCCCACATGACCGCCGCCATGGCAACACAAAGATACCCTTTCATGGAATGAAACGCCTCCTCAGCTTTGGACCATTAGAAAAAGAAAAACCTTGCAAGATTCTGAGATTGCAAGGTTTTTAAGCCTGAAGATGGCGGAAGTGCATGGGAATCGAACCCATACATTGAAGTGAAATTGTTGGCACAGTAATTCAAAGGCGCCGTGACGGTGATACTTTGATCGCCGCTGTGAGCCGGACAAGAGGACGCCCGGCGAGGTTTAACAGATGCCATTCACCGCAAATTAGAAAAACAAGGGGCGCGAGCGTGATATGACTCATTGCTCTAGCAGGTGATCGATTTATTACAAAAGTCCGGTTTCATTTTCATCATTTCAGATCTTGACGGCAACGCCCGGGGAATCTTATATTTTGGGAAAGGTAGTGTTGGACACCCAAAGCATTTTATACGATATTAAAATCCGCAATTCCGATTTGATCGGGATCATTTAAGGAGATATTTATTATGAAATCCACAGTGGCTTTTTTTATAATTATAAGTTTATTACTTTTTTGTGGTTGCTCAGAGACACAAAAGCAGGATGCAAAAGAG
>JAERTK010000223.1 GCA_016844935.1 Desulfobacteraceae bacterium
AAGGCCGTGGTGGACAGCACCCTGAAGAAGCTCAACATTCCCGTTACGGCGCTGTTTTCCACCCTGGGCCGGACCGCTGCCAGAGGACTTGAAACCCTGGTGATCGGCAACGCCATGGAAGGCTGGGTCATGGAACTGGTGGAGAACTTGAAAAGCGGCGATACCGCCACCTGCGCCAAGTGGACCATGCCCAAAAGCGGCAAAGGCGTTGGCTTGAACGATGTGGCCAGGGGTTCCCTGGGTCACTGGATAGAAATTGAAGACAAAAAGATCAAGAATTACCAGTACGTGGTACCCTCCACCTGGAACCTGGGGCCGCGATGTGAGAAAGGCAAACTGGGACCTGTTGAGGAAGCCCTGATCGGAACACCTGTGGCCGATCCCAAAAGGCCCATTGAAATTCTCAGGACCGTGCACTCCTTTGATCCCTGTATCGCCTGCGGGGTTCACGTGATCGATCCTGATTCCAACGAGGTTTATAAAATTAAAGTCGTCTAATGATGATTAATTGGCCGCCGGCTCCAGAGAGGAGTTCGGCGGCCAAAACCTTCCTTATATGCCCCCTGAACCCAAAACATCCTTGATGGAGTCCTGGCTCAGGGTTGTGGTTCACCATCCCTGGCGGATCATTCTTCCCATTGCCCTGCTAACCCTTCTGTTTGCCTGGCAAATCCCACAGCTTCGTTTTGAAACCTCCATATATGATCTGACCATTGAAGACCTGCCCCAGACCCGTGAATATAACGCCTTTAAAAAGACCTTCGGGTGTGAAGAGATTATCCTGGTGGTCGCCAGGACTTCAGGTGTTTTTGATCCGAAAACATTTGCAGAGATTGAACGGCTGGCCAATCAATTTGAAAAAGTCAAAGGCGTCCGACGAGTCATCAGTCTTCCCGGCATCAAAAAGGCCATGGACATCACCGGGAAATGGACCCTTTCCGATTTCAAACGGGAAATCGCGCCCGTTACCCTGCTGGAGAAAAATATTGTCTCTAAAGACGGCAGGACCACGGTCATATCCCTCATATTGGAAGACACCAAACGAAAAGATCCTGTTATCGCTTCGGTCCAGGATCTGATTGACAAAGAAAAAACCACGCGACCCATGTATCAGATCGGTATGCCCGTGGTTTCAATGGCTTTGACACATTTCACCGAGCAGGATTTCCTGCGGTTGCCGCCCATTACGTTCCTGCTGATTATGGTGACGCTGTTTCTCCTTTTCAGAAATCTGCGGGGCGTGTTGATTCCCGCAGGCTCGGTTCTCATTGCTCTGATCTGGACGTTCGGTCTCATGGCATGGACCGGTACCCCCCTTTCGCTCCTCATCATGATTGTTCCCATATTTCTCATTGCGGTGGGCACCGCCTATTGCATGTATATTTTTCCCGAATACGCCCTGGCCCAAAAAACTTGTAAAACGCCGAAAGATGCATCTTTCCAGTGTTTCAATCAGTTGGGCTTTCCAACATCTCTGACTATCTTCACCACCACCATCGGTCTAGGTTCCCTTTTAATCAACAAAATTGTTGAAATTCGGTTCTTTGCCCTTTTCTCATGCTTCGGCATTCTGACCATGCTGCTCATTTTTCGCACCTTCCTCCCGGCGGTGATGGCCCTCTTGCCTTTTCCTCGAAAATCCAAAGGCATGGAATTACCGGTAAAAGAAAATCTGCTGGACCGTTTTCTTTCATTTATCATCCGGCTCAACCTTCAACATCAGAAATTAACCCTTGGGTTGATCGCATTAATTTCGCTGCTGGGGATCTTAGGTATTTCACGGATTCAGGTTGAAACCAACCCCATGGATTTTTTTAAAGAAAGCACCCCCATTGCGCAAAACTTTAATGACATTTATCGGGATATGGCCGGGAGCTTTCCCATTAATGTGGTCATCAACAGCAACCAGGACGACTACTTTGAAAATCCCGAACACCTGGAGGAAATTGTTCGGGTGCAGGAATTTTTGTCTTCCCTTCAAGGCGTGGATAAAAGCATCTCATTTTGTGATTATCTCAAACTGGTTAATTACGCGACGAATCAGTACCAGGATGAACTGCATGCCCTGCCGGAAGAACCTTTCGAAGTCCGGATGCTCATCAACAGTTTCAAAACCATGTTGGGCCTCGATATGCTGGGCCGGTTCATGGATGAGAATTTTTCAGGGACCAACATCGTTTTGCGGACCCATATTTCCAGTTCCAATGATTTCCTGAACACCCAGAAAAAAATCGAAGCCTATCTGGCAAAAAATCTGCCGCCTGGATTTACCTATCAGGTCACCGGGATCGGTGTTGTTATTTCCCACAGCAGCCAATTGATCACCGATGGACAGATTAAGAGCCTGGGCTTAACCCTGGTGCTGGTCTTTGCCATCATGTTCCTGCTGTTCATGTCTTTCAAGGTGGGCATCATCGGCATTCTTCCCAACTGCTTTCCCATTATTGTCGCTTTCGGCGTCATGGGCTGGCTGGGAATCCCCCTGTCCATGGCCACAAGCCTCATCGCCGGCGTTGCCATCGGTCTAGCCGTGGATGACACCATTCACTATCTGGTGCACTACAATCAAGAATTCAAAAAGGATCTGAACAAAGAGCGCGCGCTCGAAAGCACCGTTCGACACATGGGAAAACCCATCATCTTTACCACCCTGACCATCAGCCTGGGTTTTTCGGTACTGCTGTTTTCCAGTTTTAAACCGACGGCTGTTTTCGGTCTCCTGATGGTGATTACCATGGTGTCCGCTCTGGTGGCCGACCTGATCCTACTGCCCTCCCTCATGCTGCACGTGGAACTGGTCACCATCTGGGACCTTATCCGGGTCAAGCTGGGGAAAGATCCCCAGGAGGGTATTCCCCTTTTCAAAGGGCTCTCGCGGACACAGGTCCACTATATCCTCATGGCCGGCAACTTGAAAACCCATGAAGCGGGCAGTGCGGTCATGACCAAAGGGGAGATCAGTGATTCCATGTATGCTATTATTTCGGGCAAACTGGAGGTGGTGGGCAGCGCGGGCCAGAAACCAAACGGGGCCAGCCGTCCCAGCCGGGTTATTGCTACGCTTAGGGCGGGAGATGTGGTCGGTGAAATGGGTATGATCCGATCCTGCGAAAGATCTGCAACCGTTGTGACAGCCACCCGAGCGGAGCTCCTGCAGATCAATGAGAGGATGATAAAGCGGATTCAGTGGCTCTACCCTCCCACGGCCCATAGATTTTTCTTTAATCTGATGGGAATCCTGTGCGACCGGTTGCAGAATCTTACAGAATGCTATCTGGAGGAAACCAGCGGTGATAAAGAAGTGTAAAACGCAAAAAATCCTTGAATGATCACCCGCTGTGCGGCTATACTGGGCCTTTGCGGTTTCTCAAAGCACACTTAAAAAAGTGTCTTGTGATCATTCGGTGATACTGATGAAAGAAAAACAGATAACCATCATGGGCGTCGGTAATATCCTTTTCACGGACGAGGGTGTGGGCGTTCGGGTTCTTGAAAGGGTGAAGGAACAATATGATTTCCCCCCCAACGTGGCACTGGTGGATGGCGGGGTCCTGGGGATGAACCTGCTGGGAACCATTTCGGAAGCGGATCACCTGATTGTGATTGACGCGGTTCGAAATGGCCAGGCGCCCGGCACGCTCTACCGTCTTCAAGGCGAGGAAATTCCCCAGCGTGTTCTGGCCAAGAACTCCCTCCATCAGGTGGACCTTCTTGAAGCACTCACCTTCTGCAATGCCCTTGATAAACATCCCGAAACGTTGATCATCGGCATTGAACCGGAGGATATCAAAACCGTTGGCCTGGAAATGACCCCTGTGGTTGCGAAAAAAATAGAGACCATGGTTGAGATGGTGATTATAGAACTGAACCTTCTGGGGGTGGAAGCTTCAAGCCGTTCGGTTCCCGTTCAAAGGGACTCGGAAAAGCAGGCCCTGGGTGTCCCGAAGATATAGGACCTGAGGCTCGGAGAAAAAAATTATGTGTCTCGCCATACCCGCCAAATTGATCCGCATCGATGAACACATGGGTACCGTCGACATGGACGGGACCCAGAGAGATGTCAGCCTTCTTCTTCTGCAGGACGTGACAATCGGCGAATACCTGATCGTCCATGCCGGGTTTGCCATTCACCGCGTAGATGAGGCGGAAGCCCTTGCATCCCTGAAAATTCTGCGGGAAATGGCGGCCCTGCCGGAAGCCCAAAAACCCTGAATTGGTTCGAGAAAGCCGTAGCCTTTCCGCTCATTCATGAGGTGCCTCGGCAAACCCGTGGGGCTTTCCGGTAATCCCTTGACACCGGTCGCTGGATTCCACTATACTCCCGTTGATCTACTTGGCTTTAATTTCAGTCATCGCGCAAGATCACGAAACATCAATAAATGAAGAAAGGAGGTGAAACCTAGATGACCAAGAGATTCTGTATCCTTTTTACGGCAATTCTTACCGGCCTGGTTTTTTTGTGTGTGGGCACCCTTATTGCGGGCGACAAGCAGGTGGTTCCCGATAAAGTGACCATCGAAAATAAGGGCTACAAAAAAGATAAGAAGCGCCCTGTACCCCTCAGTCACAAAGCACATTCCACAGACAAGAAATATGGTCCTGTGAAATGTGCCGATTGTCACCATGTTTACAAGGATGGCAAAAACGTGTGGAAAGAGGGCGATTATGTGGACAAATGCAGCAAGTGTCATGATCCCAAGAAGAACACCAAGGAAGACGGTGTAAAAGTCATGAAACTGCAGAATGCTTACCACAAGAACTGCAAGAATTGTCACAAGAAAGAGAAAAAAGGCCCTTTCAAGAAATGTAATGATTGTCACGTCAAGAAGTAAATGCGTCAGCCCTCACGCGCATAAAGCTTCTGCACAACTTAAAGCCGTCTTTCCGCATAAATGCGGGAGACGGCTTTTTTGTGTCTGCTGCTCCAAACAACCCATAAAGCAAACAAAAGCGCCGCAGTTTGACCTGGGGTCAAAAACCGCGGCGCTTTTGGGTATTATGTTCGGATGTAGAAGTCTTTTATACTTCGGTTATGACAATGGCTTCGTGCTCACACACTTCAATACAGCTTTCACAACCCAGACATTCCTCGGCATTTACAGGTTCGGATTTTTCATCCACCATCTCGTAGACGTCCACGGGGCAGACTTCAATGCACTCTTCACAACCTTCACATTTCTCTTTATCGACAACTACTTCATAACCCATTTAATTTATCCTCCTGATTTATATTAAGGTACCTTATGTAAAGAAAAAATTTAGAATGCTTTCGCAATCGCGGCTTAATTAACAGAGTCGGTTCTCTGTGTCAAGCCTTTTCATCTTAGCCTCTTGTTTATGCGGCCGCTTCCTCTTTAATGGAGACGGCAATCTTGTACAGAATCGTCAGCACAAAGAATCCCACCGCCAGCACACCGATGGTGATCAGTACCTCAAGGGTGGTGGGCCAGTAGGGTGTTACGGTATCAAACATGTTGGGCGTAAATCCGCCGACGATCAGCCCAAGCCCCTTATCAATCCAGGTGGCGATAATCACTGAAATACACGCAATCGCCAATGTATCTTGCTTACGCCGTGTGGCCGGCACGATCAACAGAACCAGGGCAACCACTGCGAAGCCCGTGGCGGTCCACATCCAGGGGGCCAGCTTTCCATACCCGTCCAAACCATGGAACAAGAACTCAAACGCATGCATATGCCCTGGGATCTGGCTGTAAAAAGCCGTAAATACCTCAAGTAGAAAGAAAAACACATTTAGAATCATGGCATAGGCGATAATGCCGCCCAACGTCTGGAGTTGCTCCTTTCCGGGATCGAATTTGGAAACCTTCTTGACGATCAGGCACAACAGCACCAGCAGAGCCGGTCCCGCGCAGAACGCGGAGGAAAGGAATCGTGCCGCCATAATGGCGGTCAACCAGAAATGCCGACCGGGAATACCTGCATACAGAAATGCCGTCACGGTATGAATGGTGAATGCCCAGGGAATGGAAATATAGGCCAAAACCTTTATCCACTTCTTGTACTTCACCCCTTTTCTTTCAGCCGCCAGCACGTTCCACCCGACGACAATATTCAGAAGCAAATAAACGTTGAGGACAATCATATCCCAGAACAGGATTGAATTGGGGGTCGGGTAAAGAATAACATTCATAATCCGGGTGGGATTGCCCAAGTCCACAAATACAAACAGAAGACACATGAGGATAGCGGCAATGGCCAGGAATTCACCCAGAATGGTAATTCTGCCAAATGCTTTATAGTCATGGAGGTAATAGGGCAGGACCACCATCACACCCCCGGCGGCGATACCCACAAAGTAGGTGAGTTGTCCGATATAGAGTCCCCATGATACATCTCTGCTCAAGCCTGTAATTCGCAGGCCTTCAAAATATTGATAGATGTAACATCCGGCACCTATTCCGATCAAAACAAGCAGAAAAACGAGCCATGACCAATACCCTGTTGTTCCTTTTAGCGCTCTGTCAAGCATAACCTACCTCATATAATATAAAATACGTTCGGTCCGGTACCCAAAGCGGGCTTTCTTCTTATGGAATAGTGGTCCCGGAGCAGTTTTCTAA
>JAERTK010000224.1 GCA_016844935.1 Desulfobacteraceae bacterium
AATCCAAGAGTTGTGAAAGTAAAAATGTCTAATTTCAAACGAAAGCGCAGTAACGACAAATTAGAATGCACCAATTTCATGCGGGATGTGGAAATTCTATACAAGAAAGCAGCATGAATATCATTCATTCACGGGTATTGATTCTAATGCTGAACGGGGACATGTCCATCATTATGCTCAACAGGGCTGCCAGGTCATATTATCGGATGGACCGCCACGAGGAGGTGATGGGCAGAGCTTGTTATGAAATAACCCAAGGGAGATCCGCACTGTGTGATGGATGCCGCGTACCGGAACATCTCGAAAAATCGGACAGGGAAAGTTTCAGTTTTGAACGGCGGGGTCTTTTTGATCCCTCCCTCCTGGAACAGGTTGTGGTCTATCCGGTCCGGGAAGGGACGGAGGAGAAAACAGCCACTATTTTACGTATCACGGATATTACCGAGAAGCGGGAAGTGGACAGACAACTGATTCGTGCGGACCGGCTCTCCTCCCTGGGGCAACTGTCCGGAGGAATTGCCCATGAAATCCGGAGCCCTTTGTCGGGGATCCGCCTGTTTGTGGACGTCCTCTGTGACGAAGAGAAATTCGATAGGACGGAACAGGAGCTGGAGATCTTCCAGGATATCGCCCATAACGTCAAGAGAATCGACGATATCATAAAGGGGGTGCTGGCATTCGCAAGGGACACGAAAATCGAGACCCGGGAAATGGACATAAACCGCCTCATCCATGAGACCCTCAATCTCTGGTACGTGGCCTTGAAAAACGGCGGGATACGACTGGAGCTGTCCCTGGCGGAAGGGCTTTGGAAAGTTTTCGGAGATGCCGTGGGGGTTCAACAGGTGGTGAACAACCTGGTGCAGAATGCCGTACAGGCCATGGACGGGGGAGGCCTGTTGCGCATCACCACCGGAAATGAAACATCCCCCTTTCATGAGGGGAGGAATATTGTGACAATTCGGGTCCGGGACACCGGCCCGGGGATTGCTCCGGAGGACCGGGAAAGGATTTTCAATCCCTTTTTCACCACCAAACCCCAGGGCACCGGACTGGGTCTTTCCATATCACACCAGATCATTGAGCGCCAGGGGGGGCTGCTCTCATTCGAGAGCCACCCCGAGCAGGAAACGACATTTACGGTTGAACTGCCGGCCGTGTCAGGAGACTGAAAATGATGGAGAACATCCTTGTTGTGGATGACGACAGGAGCATCCTCAAATCCATTCAAATGATGTTCGAAGGAAAATATGCGGTCACCACCGCGGAAAAGGGGGGGGAAGCACAAAAGCGCATTCAGGACCGGGAACCCGACTTGGTCCTGCTGGATATCGGCCTTCCCGATATGAGCGGCATGGACCTTCTGGCGGAGATCAGACGGACGAACCCGGAGATCGTGGTCGTCATGATTACCGGCGCCGACGAGGCGAGTACCGTTGTCAAAGCCATGAAACTGGGGGCGTACGACTACCTGGTGAAACCCCTTGACGGCCAGGAGATCAAGATCACTCTTCAAAACGCCCTTGAAAACAGGCGACTGAAAGACAGAATCCGGCGCATTCAACAGGCCAACGGCGAACGCTACAGCCTCGAACTGGTGGGAAAAAGCGAAAAGCTCAAGAATGTGATGACCACTGCCAGAAATGCCGCCAAAAGCGTGGATACCCCGTTGCTGCTGACCGGGGAGAGCGGCACGGGCAAGGGTCTTCTGGCCAGGGTGGTGCATTACCGCTATTCCGATCTTCCGGGTCCTTTTGTTACGGTCAACTGCACAGCCATAACCCACGAGCTCTTTGAAAGCGAGATCTTCGGCTATGAGCGGGGCGCCTTTACCGGGGCAAGGGCCGAAGGGAAAAAGGGGCGGTTCGAGGCGGCCGCCGATGGGACCCTGTTTCTGGATGAAATCGGATCCATGTCCCTTTCCACCCAGGCGAAACTGCTCGGTGTGCTGGAGGACAGGGCCTTTTACAGGGTCGGAGGGAGTAAGGCGGTCAGGGTTTCCGCCAGGATCATTGCGGCCAGCAATATGGATTTGGAAAAGGCTGTGGAGGAGGGCCGGTTTAGAAAAGACCTTTTCTTCCGTCTGAACGTGGTGAAAGTGGAACTCCCCCCCTTGCGCGAAAGACCCGATGACATTGTTCCCCTCACGGAATACTTCGTGAAAACCCATAATGAGAAAACGGGCAAGAAATTCGCCAGGACTTCTCCCGAGGCAATGAAGGTGCTGCAGGATTATTCATGGCCCGGAAATGTGAGGGAGCTTCGAAATGCCATCGAGAGGGTCGTTCTTTTAGAGGACGGGGACGAGCTGCTCCCCGGGCATCTTTCTTTTATCCGGCCCGGGCAGGGGGGAACCCGCGCTCCGGGGGCTGATTTTTCCGGAGAACTGGATTATGCCGAAACCATCAAGGGCCTGATTCGAGAAGCGCTCAGGAGGTCCCGGGGGAACGTGCTGGAAGCGGCCCGCCTTTTAAAGATGCCCCCCCATAAGATGCGGTACCGGATCAAGAAATATGACTTGGGAAACTGAGTAGACCCACCCCTCCGAACACCAATTTGACAATATTATCAAATTGACTTGACAATATTGCCAAGTCCTTAAGTGTATGAATTTTATTAAACATTCCTGCAAACCCCCATCTTTCATGATCACCCTTTGACAATATTCTCAAGTCAACCCCCGGGAACCGATGGCTGCCATCCCCTGAAATGATGACCCAAGGCTATTATAACCTGTTGTAATCAATGCTATTTCAATGACCAGACCCCTGCCTCATTCCTTTTGGCATTGTTCTTGCTGGTGTAAAGACCTACGGGAGACCGAATCAACAGGACACATTTACCGAGTTCAAAGGAAGATCATGATACGGGTTCTAACAGTTGATGACGACCCCTCCATCCTCAAAGCCCTCAAACTGGGGCTTGGCTCTAAAGATATGGAGGTTGACGTGGCTGAAAATGGCGCCGGCGCCATAACGCTCGGTGCCCTGAAACAGTATGATGTTTTAATCGCTGATCTGTGCCTTCCGGATATGAACGGGCTGGTGTTGATAGAACAAGTCAAGCGCCGCTCCCCTGAAGTCGTCTCAATTGTCATCACGGGAAATCCCGTGGATGAGGGGTTGAGGAAGGCTATCGGCCATCAAGCGGATGGGTACCTGGAAAAACCGCTGGATATGAAACAGGTAAAAGGGGCCATCGGGCGTGGGCTTAGAGACGGACTGGAAACCGCCGAAGTGGCCCATTGCCCCATTTGACTGCCATTATTAAGACCATTTTTCAGGAGGCTTACCATGAAAAAAATCATTGTGCTTTTATTCTCGTTAGTGTTTTTACCCGCCGGCGCGGCCTACGCCGCATGCACCAATCTCGAAAACCCGTGCGCTTCCATTACCCTCAGCGCGGACAATACCGTTGTTAATTGCATTTTAGATGATTCTCCCGGCACATGTATGGTTGACCTCACGGATGTCCTGACCCAGCTGAGCAATAGCAGCACGCTCAAGACCGCCAATATCACCGTGTCCGACATCACGCCCATGGTGATTCAGGCCTGGGGCGGCCATGGCGGCAACGGAAGTGGACAGCTAAACGGGGATGGCGCCGCCGGCGGTTATGCCCAGACCACCACGAGTGTAAAGGATTACAA
>JAERTK010000225.1 GCA_016844935.1 Desulfobacteraceae bacterium
GGCTGAGATTGTTGTTAAATCCTCACCCAGGGCGTTGCCCTGGGCTAATATGTGTTGCCCTTTCAGGGCTGAATCAGAGAGTGGCAACCATTCAGTTGCGTATCTCTGTCGCAGATATTGGGCGAAGTTAGAACCAAGCCCGAAAACTGCGTTACGATTCTCACTATGGTGTTGTATTAAGTCGGATCATTGCATTGAGGTCACCATCCCATTTCAGTTTTCCACAGGCTTTTGATTTTTTCCTTTTTTTTAATTTGGACCAATAATTTAAGCCAGATCTCTTAGCGATTATCTGTTTGCATCAAACAGAAGGGTCTGCTATTCTATTTGCTCTCCATATTTGTGTAGAATATGATTTAACTTGTTATATTGTACCAAAATATTAAGTTTGAAGGAATATAATATGAGATTGGATCTTATGGCACTGAAAAGATGCCTTGATAAAAAACCCGAGGTTGTTGCGGCCTATCTTTTCGGCTCAGCGGCCACGGAAGAATCTGTTGTAAATGACGTGGATATTCTGGTACTGCTACGTCCGGACATTGACAAGTATGAGGCCTATTTTGATATCGTCAGTAATCTCGCAAAAACCCTTGGGATCTCCGAAGACCGCATAGATCTGCTGTTTTTTGACCTGGGCGAAGCAGACCCTATAATTCTCTACAATGCCATAAACCGGGGCGTGCTGTTGAAAAACAGTGACTCAAATATCCTTGGCGACATGATTGATGCCCTTTCTGGGTACTTTTTGGAAAATGAGCCCATAATTATGCAAGCGAAACAACTTAAGAAAGATCGAATGGAGGCGTTTTGTGCAGATCGATATAGAACGGGTAGAGAAGTACATTGATGAAATTGCTGCGGAAACAATTGATCTTGAGATTGTTCTTACCCATCCGGACGAAGTGATTTTGCAAGATCCCCATCTTCTAATGATCCATACGGATGAATCGACCATAATCACTAATCTAACCTCACTAATTTGAGGTCGCCATCCTATTTCAGTTTTCCCCCCTATGGAAAGGTCATCATATGTCAGACGTTTGGAGTTGCAATGAGTGGGATCAACTGGAAGAAGTGATTGTAGGGAACCCGCTGGGTGCGCGATTTCCCACAGCAGATCGGAGTACCCAACTGACAGAGTTTCCCGACCGTTCACTGGAGGAAATACCGCAGGGCCCTTTTCCACAACGGATTATTGAAGAGACGGAAGAGGATTTGAATGCATTTGTTGCAGCCCTGGAAAACTTAGGCATCACCGTCAAACGCCCGGAGACATGGCCACACGAGGCCAAATTTTCCAGTATCCATTGGGAATCCGAGGGGTATTACAATTATTGCCCCCGCGACATCATGCTGGTCATCGGAGACCACATTATCGAAACGCCCAATGTCATGCGCAGCCGCGCCCAGGAAACATTCAGCTATCGCACGATGATGGTAGACTATTTAAAGTCAGGCGCAAAATGGTACAGCGCCCCCAAACCCATGCTGCTAGACTCACTGTTTGAGGTTGATCTGGACAAACCCACGCCACGTAACCATGAACCGGCCTTTGATGCTGCAAATGTCCTGCGTCTGGGCCGGGATCTGATCTATCTGGTCAGCGGCACGGGTAACGAAATGGGGGGGGAATGGTTGCAGGCCATTTTGGGCGATGCTTATCGGGTTCACTTCCTCAAAGAGGTCTATTACGGCTCCCATATTGACTCAACATTTGTGGCCTTGCGCCCCGGCTTGATGCTGTGCAATCCTGCTCGCATAAATGACGATACCCTGCCCGAAATCTTGAAGCAGTGGGATGTCATTTACAGTCCAGCCATGGAGAATACAGACAGATATGATGCCGACTATTTATCCAAAAGTATCGGCAGCAACTGGATCGATATGAATCTGCTCAGCATTAATCCGAATTTGGTCGTGGTCGATCAAGATCAGACGGGCCTGATCAAACTTTTAGAGAAACAGGGTCTTGATGTCATCCCCCTGAAATTGCGGCATTCCAAAATGTTGGGCGGTGGGTTCCATTGCGTGACCCTGGACATCCGCCGAACCGGAACGCTCCAGCGATACTTTGATTAAACCCCCTGCTTCACGACCCTGTGAGAAAAACACTTGGCAGCCATTATTTTAACAACCGTCTTTGTGGTTTTCTTTGTCGTTACCTTTGCTGCGTGGCGACGGTACCTTTGGGTAGCGAAGGAGGCACAGAACAGGCAGGCGGACACCTGCCCATACAGTTTGACAGATGTCTTTGGCGATAACCACCTTGTCAACATACCCCATCAGAAAGAAATCCAGTGGCTCACAGAGGTCTTCAGCCGCTCTGCAGAGAAGTACCCGGATCTTACGGCCTTGCAGATTCCCCACACCGGAGAGTCCCTGACCTTCGCTGAGCTCGACGCGCGGGCCGAAAACGTGGCTGCGGCCCTTTCTCCCTTCCTCACGGGTCCGGACCAGGTCGTAGTTGTTGCAATGTCCCAGGACAACTGGCAAATCGTGGCCTCTCACCTGGGCATTCTCAAGGCCGGCGGTACCATGATGTTCCTCGACACCGCGTTGCCCGAGGCCCTGATCACCCACATGCTCAAGGACGCACAACCGGTGGTCATCCTCACGCGGGGCCAAGACAAGTTCCGCGACCTGCCGACCCTCGACGTCTTGGCGTTGCCGGAGAGGATGCCCCTAAGCGAGCCGCCGCCCTGGCTGGATGACCCCACCAAGCGCCTTGCGACCCTCTTCTACACCAGCGGAACCACCGGGATGCCCAAGGGCGTGGAGTGCCCGCACGCAGGCTACGTGAACCTGGCTCTGAGCTATGCCGATTATTTTGATCTCATTCCCGGCATGGATGCGACCTCGCTCACATCGTCTCTGGGATACGACGGCAGCATCTCCGAGATGTACAGCGCCTGGGTGGCCGGTTGTGCTGTGGTTATGCTCACCCAGGAGCAGATACGGTCCGGTCCGGACCTTGTCCCCGTTCTCTGTGAAGCGGAGATCACGGTGCTCTTCTGTCCGCCGGTGCTCCTGACCACCCTCACATCAACCCCCGAGATTGATCTCCCCTATCCGTTGTGCCGCTACGTGGTGCCGGCGGGCGAAGCCTTCCCCGCCAGCCTTGTTGCGCCCTGGACCCGCGGCAGACGGCAGATCATCAACACCTACGGCCCCACAGAAGCGAGCACCGACACGAGCCGCCAGAGCCTGCGCCCGGGGGAGCCCATCACCATTGGGTCCCCCTTGGCCAACGTCACCTACGTCATCCTCGAGGTCGACCAACTCCACCCCCTGCCCCACGGGGAGGTCGGCGAGCTCTGCGTCGGTGGGGTGCACGTTGCGCGCGGGTACCGCAACTTGCCGGAACAAACCGCCCGGAAATTCATCACGCACCCCCGGTTCGGTCGCCTGTACCGCACTGGAGATAAATGCAAAATCGATATCCGGACGCAGCGGGTACATTTCCTCGGTCGAATCGACGCGCAGCTCAAGGTGCGCGGGCACCGCGTCGAGATACAGGCCGTTGAGGACATTCTCCAGACGCAGTTCAAGGAGATCGAGGCCGCCGTGCTGGACTACCAGAACCAGGAGTTGGTCGCCTTTGTCGCAGCGCCATCGGTCTCCGAAGGCCATATGGCGGTGGTCGCTCCAGCACCGGTGGAGTGGGCCGCCCGGGCCACGGCGATCCTGGCCAGACAACTTCCATCGCCGTCGGTCCCCACGAGGATCTTCCTGGTGAAAAAATTCGTCATGAAACCCATGTCCGGGAAGATCGATCGTGGGTGCTTGCCCAACCTGTCTCATCTGCTGACAAACGCCGAGCCGGAAGCGGAGGACACCATAAGTAGCATACCCACCCGTACGCCGGACTCGGGGACGGGGAAAGCCAACCCCCTCGACACCCATATGGACGTGAAACCGGGCAGTGAGGAAGTGCTGGCAATCTGCAGGGCTGTGTTCGAGACGCCTTTGGGATGGGACGATGGTTTCGCTGACAATGGCGGGCACTCCATCGTCATCGCGCGACTGGCGCAGCGCTTGCAGGCCGCAGGATGGGGGGTGCCGGTCCGGGCGCTGCTCACAGACTGCGATACCCCACGCAAGGTGGCTGATCGTCCGAGGGAACTCCCGCAGGCCTCCCGGGCCCCCACAGCTGCCGCGAAAGCCGCCCGAAGCCGCATAGTGCGCGATGAGACAGGGGCAAAGGTGCTCTCCATTGGGTATTTCACCACTTTGCAGGTCCTGTTCCTGTCGTTGCTCTATTTCCCCCCCTTGATAGGCTTTCTGGGGCTCATCGCCTTCGCGGAAATCGGCGAGTTCTTCATGACCGCGTACCTCTGGGAGTTCATTGTTCTCGGCTTTTTCATGTACTTGTTGGCCCTTGTTTTGCCCTTCGCCGGTCTGCTCTGGGTCATGGTGATCAAGCGCTTCATGGGGGGTGACATCTACCGGAACCATGTGACCCCGGGTGTGTATCCCAAGTGGAGCAAAATGCATCTGCGAATCTGGCGTATCAGGCGGCTGGAAGCTACAGTGCTCCGCCCCCTGGGCACGATGTTCAGCAGCGCGCCGCTCATGGCCTACGTGTTGCGGCGGCTCGGGGCGACCGTGGGTGCCAACCTTCGCTGCGCGCCCGACGTGGCGTTCTCCGGACCCCTGGACTTACTCTCTGTGGAGGACGATGTGGCTATCCAGACCGGCGCTTACATACACATGTCGAGGTGGGTGGGGCGGGCGTTGCATGTGGGTTCTGTTCACCTGGAGAGCGGCTGTAAAATCGGAATGCGGGCCGCTGTCGCCGACCATGTGACGGTGGGCCGCGGCACCTGGATCACGCCGTTTACGCCCATCCTCAGCGACGTGGGTTCAAAGGAGATGTGGGAAGGAGCCCCGGCACGATTCAGTGCCCGTTATACGGAACTGAAGCGTACGGCGAGCAGCTGCCGGTACGCGGTCCCGTTCTGGTTCATGGAGGCGCTCAACATCGTGATGCAGCTTTTCCTGGATTTCTGGCTCCTGGTCGTCCCCACCGCTGCGGTCATCTGGTTCGCCGCCACCTTCATACCCCAGAGAAAAACAGAACTGGCCAGTGAATACTTCAAGATGATGCCGCTGCACGAGATTGTCTGGCAAATGGGACTCTACGCCTTCACCACCACCTGGGTCACCATCGTCCTGATCTCAGTGCTGGGGTGCCTCTTTCTTCGCTGTACCGCCGCCTCGCCGGGTCTGTATCCCTCGCGCGGGCTCAAGGCCGCGCTTCTCATGTACAGGCTGAAGAAGATGAACCAGATCCAACGCCTGTGGACCTGGACCATCACCGGGCAGTACCTGCGCGCGCTCGCCGGCGTGGGCTTCACGCGCCTGGGCGCCTCGGAGTGCGACGTCATGCTCAACCTCGTCCCAGAGGTTGCCAGCGCCGACTCCCAGGTGTTCTGGTCACATGGCTGTTTCACGAACATGCTCGATTGCGGTGCCAAACACACAACCCTTCGCCAGCTCGACATGCCCGCGAATTTTTTCAGCAGCAACAATTGCGTTGCGGAGTCCGGGCACTTTCCCACAAACTTCCTGCTGGGTGTCTCCACCCTGGGGAATGATATACAGTTCCGGCGCCAGATGCAGTCCCGGCTCGGCGAGCCCATCACGGTGGCGGGGAACCCGCCGGTTAGATTTGCGAGTGCGGACTTCGAGGCGGAAAATGATGCCCATAATCTGCCGAGCCTCCCCCTCTTCCTGGGGCGTGTTTTCCTGAATGACATCTTCGGCATCGGCATTCTGCGCATCGCCGGTGTGCTTGCCTATGTGGTACTGTACACCATCCTGCTGCGGTTGGGCGGACACCCGGTCCTCAGCGCACTCACTGCTTTGGTTCTCACGGAGGTCGTCCTGGTTGTGTCCTGCGCCGCAATCAAGAAGCTCATCGTCGGCAGCAGATGGGGTTCTGCTCACGCAACGCCGTTCTGGTCCTGGCGGCACTTCACCTACTTCTTCACGCAGGACTGCTTCTTCGCCTGGTGCAAGATCCCTTTGGGGATCGCAGCCGGGACAGTGCTCTCGAACATCATCCTGCGGTGGATGGGGTGCCGAATCGGCAAACGGACCATCATAGACTCGCCCATGCAGGCCTTCGACTGGAACGCGGTGAGCTTCGGCAACGATTGCATTGTCGCCGGTATCCTGCAGTTTCACTCCTTCGAGAACATGATCTTGAAGGTGAAACGAACCCACATCCGGGACCGCAGCACCATCAGCTTCGGTGCCACGGTCATGGGCGGTGCGGTCATCGAACCTGGGACAACGCTCTTGCCGTTGAGCCTGGTTCTGAAGGAGATGCACCTGCCCACAGCCACTTACGAGGGCAGTCCCACGGAGGCTGTAAGATGACCGGAGACCATAGCAAGCGAGTCGCCGACCTTTTCGCCGCCCGCTCGCGCGATTTGACACCGGCATCAGCGCGTCATGCCGCTCACGTGTTGTATGTGCCGGTTTCGCGCGATCCCGAGGTGACGAGGCGTTGCGCGTCGGTCCTGTCGGATACCGAACTGCAGAGAGCGGCCCGCTTTGTAACCGAATTCGACAAGGCCCAGTTCAAACAGCGCCGGGCATTTCGACGGTTCTGTGGCGCTCTGGCGCTCGATTCATCGCAGCCGTTATGGCAGATTGTTTTTAGCGAGACAGAAAACGGGCGGCCCTACCTTTCCGATTTACCGGATTTCCGGTTCAGTTTTTCCTCCTGCCGGTTCGGTTTTCTCGGGGCGTGGTCACAGACACATGGGATCGGCGTTGACCTCGAAGATCAAACGCGTAATCTGGAAGCTGTAGAACTCGCTCATCGGTTTTTTTCGGGAGCCGAGGCGAATGCTGTTGAAAGGGCAGGGGGTCTGGAGCGCCTTCGGGCTTTCTTCCGATTCTGGAGCCTCAAGGAAGCGGCCTTGAAATCCATCGGGGAGGGACTGCCTTATGGCCTCGACGCCTTCGAATTCGAGTTGGACCCGAATGTGCGTATCGTTCATGCGCCCCCGGACCATGGCGGCCCGGAGCAATTTAACGCCCACATGATCGAGGGAGCTGACAGTTGCGCCGCTCTTGTCACCCGAAATTGGGCCTGACAGCTACGGCATTGAGGCCGGAATGATATACGATTGCTCATAGAGGTCAGAGGTTTTGCGCACACATCACACCGTTGACAACACCGACTGGCTGAAAACCGCCGCAATTATCCTGGTTGTGGTTGAGCACATCGGCTATTTCTTCATTGAAGACGCCGACTGGTGGAGCGCTTTCGGACGTCTGGCAGCGCCGCCGTTCTTCTTCCTTTTGGGCTACGCAAAGACCCGGAACGTCCCGCTCCACTGGATCTGGCTCGGTGTCATCCTGACGTTGCTCGACAGCTGGAACACCGACTGGGCCTGGGTGGCACCGAACATTCTTTTGAGCCTTGCACTCATCCGCGTTGCACGTCCCCATGTGCAAATCCTTATGAAACATCACGGCTGGGCCGCCTTCGCGCTCCTCGTCTCCGTGCTTTTTGCGGTGCTGCCCATAACGGGGAACATTGTCGATTACGGCGCGGAGGGATGGCTGTGGGCACTGTTCGGCTTATGCCAACGCATGTATGTGGACGGCACAGCCCAAAGCGGAGAACCGCCCGCCCGTGCGATACCAGAAAATCTACACCTGATGCGCCTGCTGGCCTGCTTTGTGGCCGCGGTCGGCTACGTCTGGCAGGAACAAATGGAATTCTCGTTTTCTCAGATCCATTTCGCCGCAGTTATTCTGGGCGTCGGCGTTTTGTCCCTTTGCCTGTGTCTATTCCAGCGTGGCCCAAGCCGCATCCAGCCGCCGGAATCCATAGCCGGAGCCCTGCGATTCATGGGCCGGCGCACGCTGGAAATTTACGCCATTCAGCTTGCCGGTTCCGAACTCATTATAAAGTTGGTGCCCGATCTCGCCCCCTGACGGTTGCGCCGCTCTTGTCATCCGAAACCTGGCCAGACGTGGCAGCAAGGGAGCTGTCTTCAGAACGGCCTTCCCAGGTGTTACAGATCAGATGGGGTCCACCTCTATTTGATCATTATGGGTTCCCATAAGGAACTGTCCGGACAAACACAAATATCGTCAAACTTCTTCTTGTCTACCTCCTGAGCCGGGGAACCGTTATAACCATCCATAAACACACCCCACTTCTCCATGGAAGGTGCTTTTATAACAAACAAAAAATCATGTTCACCCATATGGGCGACAACCGGGAAATGCACAAAGGCCTGCAGCTGATCACCACCCTTCATTGTCTTTGCGGCTTTGAGCCACTCCGAAGCGGCTGCTACCACATCTTTCTCAGTGGCATCTTCGTCCTGCTGACAGTGAAAGATCTGAATGACTTCAGCCGAGTAGGCCGGAACGGCTACAAACATCAGCATGAAAGCAAGCGTTACCATGGAAACAAACGTCAACCGCACTATTGTGTTCATCATGTATCCTCCTCTTTTTGGGTTTTGCCAAACATTCTATGTAAGAACGAAAGACTTTGTCAAAGCAAAATAGCTTTGAATATTTCGAAAAATTCGTAAGGGCGGCCCCCGGCCATCAACATTTCGCGTGGTCAATGACCATGGGCATTCTCGATCTCCCGTTTGCTGAAACCGACCGACACGAAAGAACTTGATGATCCGGTTTACGGGGTCCCTATACCTCAAATAAGGCTTCACGGGCTGGGCGAAATCCTTCTTCTCGAGACACACCACAGCGTCTTCAATGGCATCGATTGTTTCGTTCCAGTTCAGTCCAACGGCTAGCAGGTCTTTTTCGTTCAAGTAACGCATCCCGGTTTCCTTTTTGGCCTAGAATCAGAACGTCCAGCTGAAGTAAACGCTGGCAAAAAGCGTTCCGATGTTATCGTAAGATCCCACCAGATCGCCGCGCGAACCGAGCACGGCCGGAACCTGGCTTTGCAGGTTCGTATCGAGGGACCCTCCGTACAGATACTCGGCCGCCACACCCCACTTGAACATTTTACTCACTTGGTTTTCGATGCCCGCACCGAACCGCCAGGCCGAGTTGGCCGGCAACATGGGGGAGACGCTGGAGCCGTCCTGAAAATCCGAGTCATAGGCCATGCCGAAATTGAGCAGCCACGGCGCACTGATGCGGTATTGCGCTCCGGCAGCCAAATGCCAGGTGTCCTTGAAGTCAAGTTCCTGGGTGAGACTGGTGGGATTGAGTGTATCCTCGATGCCGAACATGACCTGCCCGAATTTTGACCATTGCTGCCAGCCAATGCTCCCGAGCACCGCCCAGCGATCGGTTACCTGTGAGAAGATGCTCCCCATTAACTGCTGGGGCACATTGATGTCCACGTTGATGGTCGAATTCGTCATCCCTCGCCGATCGAGAAGTTTTTGAATGCCCGGCGCCAGGTTTGAGAACTCCGCTTGGGCGCCGAAATTGAGGTTCACCTGAGAGTTCCAGGTGAGTCCAAACCGTGTAGCTTCGGTGAATTCATAGAGTACCCCCAGGTTAACTCCCCATCCCCAGGCGTTATCATCCATCTTGAGCTGACCATCGCCATAGCGGGGGTCCACGTTGTTAATGGCTACCTTGTTCCTGTAAATTCCGTTCATTGCCGTGACGCTCCCCCCCAGGGATAATTTGGAGGTTACCTTGTAGGAAATGGCCGGCACAAAGGAAAGTCCCACCAGCGTAGCTTCCTGGACGTAATAGCGGCCAACCCAGTTATCGTTGTATTTCATGGGGGCGCCAAAGTTTCCCGTCATGGCGAACCCCAGCTTTAGATCCGGCGACACGCTGTAACTGAAAAAACCTCCCCCCCCGAAAAACAATCCATCGGATCCGAAGGCCTTTCCCCCGTCATCGCTGCCCAGCCCGGGGGATGTGCCGGCGCCGGGAGAAAACGTCAAGTTGCTGTAATCAAGCTGTCCCGCCGCCAGAATCTGAGTGCCATCCAATCTTGTCATCCCGGCCGGGTTGGTAAACACAGTGGCGGCGTCCTGAGCCCTCACATTATAGCCCGCCGAGGCCAAACCCACGTCGGCCGTGCCGATCTCGTAAGCAATCAGTCCCCCGGCCATGGCTGGTATGGCATTGATAAGAAACAACACGAATATCAGTGATGACAAAACGAAAATGAATTTTCTATCGCAAATTGCCTCTTTCCGTGTAAACATAAATTCCTCCTACTGACATTCAACAATGAAAACAGATCCCGCTGAAAACGGGCTGACGGCTCCAGGCAGTTTCATCACGATTTTGCGGTTACATACGCCAACTGGTTTCCCTGAAACACAACTCGCCTGTACGCAACGCGAGGACTGTAACCACGCGCGCCCACCGCACGAGCATTACTCGCTCGCCTTATTGTTGTGCATGGCCTCCTCGAGTTTCCTGATGTCTTCCGGCGTGAGCTTCGGCCGGTCGATGGTAAGGGTCAGCTTATCGAGCTCACCGGTAAATTTGAATGGCACCTGATAGTCCTTGTCGTCCACCGGTGTGCCGGTATCGGCGCCCACGTCGAAGTTCTCGTCCCATTGTAGGGTTAGCGGAATGGTCTTTTCCATCTTCCGCGTCGCGACAACCTTGCCGTCGACCTTGAGTGCGCCCGTGCCGCTGCGCCCCAGACCACTGGGGGTGCCGAACGCCAGAGTGGCAGCGCCCAAGCCGTCATACTTGAAATCGAATTCAAGCGTGTGCTTTCCCGGCGAAAGAACCTCCGCGCCTTCCCACTTGATCCGTTTGAGATCGAAGAGGTTCCACGTGAACACCGGCTTTCCCTTCAGCAAATAGAACCCGTAGCCGGCGAAGCGCCCGCCCTGGGTAACGATCATGCCCTCGGCCCCGCCCTTTGGAACCTCGATATCAGCCTTGAAGTTGTAGGACGTCGCGATGACGCTTGGCGCGTCACCGTTTGGCGTGCCGGTCATTTCGCCGGAGTAGGTGAACACGGTACGGCCGGCCGAGAGGCTGGGGCGCGGCTGGACTACGCGGGTGAAGGTGGTTGCATCCAGCGGCAGGACCTGGTTCCTCTCTGCTTCCTTCCAGAAAAGCGCGTCCATCTCCTTCAATTTCTCCGGGTACTTTGCCGCCACATCTTCGTACTGCGTCCAGTCCTTGCTCATGTCGTACAATTCCCACGGCCAGCTTGCCGGGTCCGGGTGCCCCTTACCGCTGTTGTCCCACGGTATGCGCATGACCTTGGTGCTGGCGATCCAGCCGTTGTGATAGATTGCGTGGTCACCGATCATCTCGAAATATTGGGTCTTGTGGGTCGAGGGTGCATCCGCGTTTTTCTTATCGAAGGTGTACGCCATACTGACGCCCTCGATTGGTTTCTGCGGAATGCCGTCCACAACCTCGGGTTGCTTGAGTTGGGCCCCTTCTAGGATCGTCGGTACAATGTCGATGACGTGGTGGAACTGATTGCGGATACCGCCCTTGTCCTTGATCTCTTTGGGCCAGGAAATCGCCATGCCCTGTTTGGTGCCGCCGAAGTGCGACGCCACCATCTTGGTCCAGGAGAAAGGTGTGCCGAAGGCCCAGGTCCAGCCCACCGACATGTGCGGATAAGTCTGGTCCGTACCCCAGGCGTCATAAAATTTCATTTGCGCCTCCACCGGCAGGTGGACGCCCTGGACCGCCGCAATCTCGTTCGGCGTGCCGTTCGGACCACCCTCGGCGCTGGTGCCGTTGTCGCCGTTGATGTAAATGATCAGCGTATTGTCAAGCTTGCCCATGTCCTCGACCGCCTGGATCACGCGGCCGATTTCGTGGTCGGTATAAGCCACGTAAGCGGCGAAAACGTCGGCTTGACGCAGGAACAGCTTCTTCTCGTTGTCGTTAAGCTGGTCCCATTCTTTGATCAGATCTTTGGGCCACGGCGTCATTTTCGCGTCTGGCGGAATCACACCAAGCCGTTTCTGGTTAGCAAAAATGGTCTCGCGAAGCTTGTTCCAGCCTTCGTCGAACAGCTTCATTTTGCTGATCTTCTCGATCCATTCCGGTGTTGGGTGATGGGGCGCATGGACACCGCCCGGCGCGTAGTAGACGAAAAACGGCTGTTCCGGGGAGAGCGCATTCATCCGTTTCATGTACGCGATGGCTTCATCCGCCATCGCAGTGGTCAGGTTATAATCCGGGTTATCCAGAAATGGATAGATATAGGTCGTATTGCGGGCCAAGTTGGCGGGCTGCCACTGATTGGTATCCCCACCCATAAACCCGTAGAAATAGTCGAAGCCCATGCCGGTCGGCCACTGGTCGAAGGGTCCGACCTGGCTGGTCTGGAAGGCCGGCGTGTTATGGTTCTTGCCGAACCACGACGTCAGGTAGCCGTTGTCCTTCATGACCTTGCCGATGGTCGCCTTGTCCCGGGTCATGATGCTGTTGTATCCGGGGAAGCCGGTTGCCGTTTCGGACACGGTGCCGAAGCCCATCTGGTGGTGGTTGCGCCCGGTGATGAGCGCCGCCCGCGTGGGAGAGCACACCGCTGTCGAGTGGAAGTTCGTGTAGCGCAGGCCAGCGTCCGCGATTCGGTCCAGCGCTGGGGTCGGGATCACGCCGCCGAAGGTGCTGGGGACACCGTACCCCGAGTCGTCGGTCATGATCAGCAGCACGTTGGGTGCGCCCTTGGGTGGCACCACACGGGGTGGCCAGTAGGGCTTGGATTGTAAGGCGTTTCGTTCGATCTTGCCACCGAATTTCTTGTCCGGCATGGGCGGCAGTTGTTCGCCGTCAATGGTGGTGGTGGCGCTGGGCGATCCCGGTACGCCGGTGATTTGCTGCGCCGTCACGGGCAAGGCCGCAAAAACCATTGTGATGGGAATAATTGCCAATGCCATTAATCGGATCCTTTCTTTCATGCCAAACTCCTTTCGCATTTTTTGTTTCATGCTTCGCTCCTTTCCTTGATCCTGATTCTTTTCCGTTCTATCTCACCCGGGTATATAGAGATTTAGCGTTGCTCTTTTCTTTCAGGCTTGTCTTTCGCGGCATAGCCGAATGGCATCAAGAAATTCCTGTTCGAGAAAGGGCTTCTTCAGATAAGCAACAGCGCCTGTTTCTTTGGCCTTTTCCTGCCATTGCCGATTATCATGGGCGGTCATGAAAATGACCGGATTCATTGCCCTCCTTGATGCCAGTTCCTCCTGAAGCTCCAGGCCGTTTATCCCCGGCAGGCGGATGTCCAGGATCAGGCATCCTTTGCCAGAGGGAACGGTTGATTGCAGGAACGCTTCAGCCGAGGCAAAGGTCAGGGCAGAAAAGCCGGCCGACCTCAGCAGCCGTTCAAGGGCTCTGCGGATAGACGGGTCATCGTCTACTACATAGACTGTGAATGTTTCCTGGTGCACCTCGCCTCCCTAAAACCCTGCATGTTTCTCCTTGAAAGATTCTAAAATCCCGGAGGGGCTTTCTCCCAGGGATAGCCATTCTTAGCCATTTCATATCCCAGTTCAAAAAGTTTCCCCATGTAAACCGGGTCGAAGTCTTCTTTCGGTTTCATATCGAATTCGTCGGGAATATATGCCAGGTTGAATTCGATGCCGTCCCTTTTGCAGTCCAGATAAATGCGGTACATGTCCCCGATTCCCTGGGTTCGAATAAGGGAACTGATGGATTCGTCCGCAATGGACAGGATTTTGGGGTGTACCGTTTCCCAGTCGGGGTTGAGCGGTGAATTGCGCACCACGTAGGCTCTTGGGGTTCCTTTAACTTCGAATTTCTCCAGTACATATTTCCAATCGAGGTCTGCCGGGTAGAGAAACACCTGCGAAGCGGCCCCTCCGTCCACGTGCATTTCATCATAGCGTTTGCCGTCGGCTTCAACCTCGAAAACAACCGGAGGAAAGATCGCCGGTATGGCCGCAGAGGCCAGGATGATTTTTCGAATCAGCCGGAGAGCTTCGGGCTGCCCGCTTATGGCAATGAGGCCGATATTCCAGATAACCGACCGCTTGGCATCAATATTGGTTGTGGCAACATAAAGCCTGCGCCCTTTTTTGTATTCGGCGCCAATCGCCTCCATGAGCCCCTGGTTAATATATTTCACCAGCATCTTCTTCATCGGTGCGGTATCGACTACAGAAGAACCCAGCAGCGCACTCAGAATGTATCGCTCAGTCACCAGGTCTTTGGTGGAATACTTCGTGTACATCTCTTCTAGTTTGTCATCATAGGCCGGGCCCAGGAAGGCAAATGGTGCCATGATGGCGCCGGTACTGATACCCGTTACGATGGTGAACTCGGGCCGGGTCCCGGCATCCGACCAGCCCACCAGCAGACCGGCTCCAAATGCACCGTCCGCACCGCCTCCGGAAAGCGCCAGGTAAGTGTGCTCTTTTCCGAAAACACCATGGAACTGCCGCTTCAGTTTTTCCAGGGGTTGGCCGGCGACCAACTTGAAGAAAGACGGGGACTTGTCCCCCCAGAACTTGGCTCGGGGGATATGGGGAATCTGCGCCTTATCAGCGAACTTTTCGGGCAATGGGTTGCGCGGTACCGTTGCGCAGCTGCTCAGCAAACACACGATCGAAATGAACACAAATAGAATCACTGAGTATTTTGTTTTCATAATTTACCTTTTTCTCCATTGTTCGTGTCTGAACGAAAACTAGGATTTTTTGTCAAGGTCAAGGAAGATCAAAATTTTAACCACAGGAATACGTTTGGTATTTCGAGGATTAAAATTTTTATCTGACGCAGAGATTGGCGAAAAAGACAGTTTTCGTTCGGGCGCCAATTATGAGCAACCGGACCCTTTCATAATCGTTTTAATTGCTCCGTCCCATGTGCTCCCCGGTTTTGTTCCGTATTGTGATTCGGAGTTCCCCTTTCCCCGGCATGAAGATGATATTATGACGGAAATTTCATTGTATAGGGAGATCGGCAAATGGGTGGAAGACCGTTCACCCTTTGGGCTGTTAACCACCGACCTCCGGTTTGTGGTAACGGAGTGGAACGGGTGGCTGGAGAGCCGCAGTGGATGGGGACGTGAGGATGTGGTGGGAAAGCGTCTGCTGGGTCTCTACCCGGATTTGATAACCCGAAACAAAGACCGCTATTTTGAGGAGGCGCTTCGCGGCCGCACCAGCATGCTTTCTCAGAGCCTTCACGGATACCTCCTTCCCATGAAGGGTGCCGGCGGGAAGCCTGATACGGTCATGCCCCAGAGCGCCTTCATTTTTCCGCTCGTTTTGGACCATGGGGTTGCCGGGACCATCGTTTACATCCAGGATGTGAGTGAGCGTGTTCAGCGGGAGAAAGAACTCACGGATCTATTCATCGCGTCTAAACGGGCCCAGGCGGCTCTAGAAGACCGTGAGGAGGCGCTGAGACGCAAATCAAAGCGTTTTGAGGAACTCAATACGGCGCTGAATGTCATGCTGAAAAAGCGGGAGGAAGATAAACTTGCCATTGAAGAAAAGGTGCTGTTCAATGTGAGGGAACTCATCGAGCCGCTCATAAACAGCCTCCAAGAGACCGGTCTGGATGAAAATCAAACCGGTTATGTGGATGTCCTGAGGAATTTTCTGGAAGATATTGTATCCCCCTTTTCTCAAACCCTTCATGCCAAATTTCTTGGCTTGACCCTCTCTGAAATCCGGGTGGCCAATCTCATTAAGGAGGGGCGGAGCACAAAGCAGATCGCCTCCCTTTTGAATTCAACCCCGAGGGCCATTACATTTCACCGTCAAAACATCCGGAAAAAGCTTGGCCTCAGCGACCGCAGTGAAAACCTGGGAGCGCACCTCCTGTCACTTTCAAAATAACAGAAAAAACCTGTCATTAAACTGTATTCTTTCGTCGTTGACAACCCGTCTGCTTCATGTAATCCTAAGCTTCATGAAAAAAAAGAGGGTCAAGTCTGCTGTTGACTGTTATGCAATGTTTTTTAATGTTTTTTCGCACCCTTAATAACAGTCAACAGCAGACTTGACCCCTGGATGAGGTTTTTGATGGGCAAAGGGCAGGCTCGGGAAATGTTTGAAAGCGAATCACTTGAGTACGGATGGGGCGGGACGGCCCTTCCGGGGGGTGATGATAGATATCGTTCCCTTTTCGATCAGTCAATGGATGCGATCGTCATTACACGCCAGGGGGGGGAGTTCATCGATGCCAACCCGGCCGCTCTGGCGCTTTTCGGTTACCCGCAAGACGAAATGATGCGTATGGATTTCCAAGAATTGTACGTGAACCCCGGCGAAGGGTTCAGGTTTCAAAAGGAGATGAAGGAAAAGGAATCGCTGCAGGGCTTTAAGACCCGATTGCACAGCAAAGACCGCGGGGAGATGGACTGTCTCCTGGATGTGGCCTGCCGCCGGGACGGCAAGGGAAACATTTTCGTGTACCAGGGTATCATACGGGATATTACGGAAGCCCTGCGGGCGGAGAAAGCGCTAAGAGAGAGCAAGAAGAATCTGGAGAAGGCTGAGCGTATGGCCCGCATGGGGAACTGGCGCCGTGATTTTAATTTCGACGGGGGCGAGTGGTCCCCCGGGATGTATCGGATTCTTGGCTTGCCTCCGGGGAAGGGGGAAGGGGTTTCTTTCAAAACCTTCCTTTCCCGTGTAAACCCGAGAGACGCAGATCATGTGATTTCAGTTTTGAGGGAAGCAGAGAAATCCAAAGGGGATTTCGAGTTTGAATTTCGAACCATCCCCATAGAAGGAAAAGAGCGGGTTATCCGCGTGCAGGGGGAGGTTCAACTGGATGATGCCGGTACCCCGTTGCGGTTTTTTGGAACAAGCCAGGACATCACTGAAATAAGAAGTCTTTACAATCAACTGTACAAATCCCAAAAGATCGAAGCCATCGCTGGTTTGGCCGGAGGGATTGCCCACGAGTTCAACAACGCCCTGACACCCATCATCGGACATGTCGAGCTTCTGGAGATGGTCCATGACCAGGATGAAATGACAGTGGAAAGCCTCAAAGCCATGAAGGAATCAGGCCTTCGCATGACGCAACTCACGGGTCAGTTGCTGTCCTATGCGGAGGGCGGGAAATACCATCCGGTGAACCTGTCACTGAGTGAAGTGGTAAATGTCACGCTACCATTTATCCGGAATACCTTTAAACCCCATGTGCATGTTGAAAAAGACCTTTCGGATGTTATGAATGTCGAGGCAGATAAAACCCAGGTGCAGATGCTCCTGTCTTCAATACTGGCCAACGCAAATGAGGCCATTGAAAATGAGGGCCGTATCAAAATAGTGGTCGAAAACAGGGATGTTGATGGGGATTTCACAAAACATCACGCCGGTCTTGAGCCGGGGCAGTATGTCTCTCTCACCATCGAGGATGACGGTAAAGGGATGGATGAGGCATCAATAAAGAAAATATTTGAACCTTTTTTCACCACAAAATTTCACGGTCGCGGCATGGGGATGGCCGCTGTGTATGGGATTGTCAAGAATCATGGCGGCTGGATCCATGTGGATTCTGAATTGGGAGAAGGGACCGCGGTCCGTATTTATCTCCCGGCTGTGAAAGGGGGTCAAGTCTGCTGTTGACTGTTTCGCAATATTTTAATTTTTTTTCGCACCCTTGAATAACAGTCAACAGCAGACTTGACCCCTGGATAAGGAGGCGCCAAATGGAAGTATCCGGAGATCGTCGCAGGTTCCCCCGGTTTGCTCCTGCAAACGGTGCATATGTTGCCATGCCCCTGAGCGGACAGATGGGGCCCATCAAAGATATCAGCTTAAGTGGACTGGGTTGCACTCTTTATGCGGAACTTGGAGAGAGACAGGCCATCAGCAGTGAGATGCGCACCCCCTTTCCAGTGGACATTTTTGTCTCGGGCGACAAATTTCTTTTGAGGAACATATCATGCAGGGCGGCCTATGACGTGATCGCACCTGAAGACCGGTTGCCATACAGCGCAAGTGTCGCTAAAAGACGCTGCGGACTCAAGTTTCATGACCTCTCGGGGGAACAGAAGCAGCAGATAACCCATTTCCTGGCAAACCACGCGGTCCATTAATCAGGGGTACTGGGGACACCCTATCAAAATACGAACCGCCAGGCTGCACGGGAGAGGCTTGACTTGGTGATATTGATGCGTACCTGCGGATGAAATAGGCAAGACCCTTGCAAAACGCTTAAGCTCGTTTCCATGCGCTGCGGGGCTGGATGGCGGCCAGTGTGTCCGGCCGGCCGTATCGATATCCCTGCAGGTAGTCGACGTCCAGGGAGAGCATGGCGGTTTCTTCGGCCGTGTCTTCGATCCCTTCGGCAAGCACATCGCATCCGAGGCCTCGGGCGATGTCAATGACGCCGGTGAGGAACTCTCGGCTCGCGGCGGTAGCGGCGGCTGCGGCGACGATGCTTCGGTCGATCTTGAGTATGTGAGGTTGAATGTCGCGTATGAGAGAAAAGCTTGAGAATCCGGTGCCGAAGTCGTCGATAGCGATTCGGTATCCCGCTGTTCTCAACCGGGCCAGGTTGTGCCGTGCCGGAGTACTGTTCTCAAGTTCTTGCGACTCAGTGATTTCTGCCACAAGGTGCTGGGACTGCGCGACCAGTGGTCCGGAGATCAGGATATCCATCAGTTCATGGTCAGCGAGCTCGAGGACGGAGAGATTGTATGTCACAAAACCCGCAGCAGGCAGCCTGGCCAGGAGTTGATTGATGTCTGCCTGCAACCGTTTTGCCATAATCCGTCCGATGCTCACGATTTGCCCGAACTCCTCAGCCACGCCGATGAAGCGGCCAGCACTGATGCGCTCTCCGTCGTGCAGCCATCGGATCAGCGCTTCGACACCCATCAATTCACCGGTTATCCGTGTGACAATCGGCTGGTAGTCCAGATCGAAGGCCTCGTCCTGGACGCTTTGGTTCAGTTGTTGGCGGAGCTGCTCCTTTTCCACCTGGGTGACTGACATGCTCTTGGTGTACCACTCACACTGATTATTGTGGGCATTCCGGCTGGCTTGTGCGGCCAGGTCGGCGTGTTGTAAGAGTTCGGCTGTGGTGTGGGCGTCTCGAGGTGCCGCCGCGATCCCTATGGACCAAGTGAACCAAGTTGGGACTTCATGCAGAATGATGGGCTCACGGCCGGCCCTGAGAATCGCGTCGGCTATCACGTCAATGCGCCGTTCCATACTGGAATTGTCGGACGTGTCACCGGCGTTATTGATCGTGATCCCGAATTCGGCATTCCCTAGCCGACCGACCGTTCCCTGCCCGCCCACCACCGCCACTAATCTGGAAGCCAGACCTCGCAACGCTTCATCCCCCAGTACTTGTCCCGTCGCTGTGGTGAAAGATCGGAAGTCATCTATATTCACCCACAGCAGATAGCAGAGGTGTTCACCGGCGATGGAGTTGTCGATCCCCTTTGTCAGGCTTATCCGACTGGCAACATTGGTGAGTTGGTCGTGGGTGGCCGCGCGGTTGGTGGCCTGATTGATTCGGAAGATGTTCCACAACAACAAAAAGAGCAGGATGGAGGCGCTGATGAGCGTCATGACACGGTTGTAGTACCACCCGGCGGACCAGCGCTGAACCACCACCCCGACGACGGCATGACCCATGATTATGACCATCACCCAAGCCATCCAGTAGTGGATCACCGTCTTGAACCGCAGTGCCATGCCAATGGCGAACAGCATAGCAGCCAGGGCATAAAACAACCAGAAGTACCCGATCGTGATATTCAGGCCGGTCAGGGTGTCCCCATCAATTACCATCACTGGCAGGTGTGGGCTGACCACCGCCGCAAACAGAATACTGGCCAGGGCCGCGACCACACCCAGGAGGATCTTGACCGTCAGGGACCCGCGATACCTTGCCCGATCCCAAGCAGGGTCCCGAAGCAACCACCCGCTGATGGCGAAACCGGCCGGAAAAAACCACACCCACATCCAGCCCAGATACGAGGCCCCTTGCCCGCCGCCCAGCAATCCGCCAGGTAGCAGGAACGCGTTATCCCAGAACAACGGTGTGGCGCCGTTAAGCAAGCCAATGTACAGGTATCCGTTCGCCAGCCACATATAGCCGCGCAGCCGGGTCGTTTGGGCCTGGCCGAAAAGCAGCAAGGCGGTGGTAATGGCTATGGCCGCGAACATGAAGGAGTAGGTGATCGGCACCCAGGGCAACTCAGCCAGCGCCTTGTTCGCGATGGTGAGCATGAATGCCGTCAGGGCCACGTACGCGATCAAGGCCACAGTGATCGTGATCTTGGTTTTGGCCGACATCGCCCGGTGTTCGTCAAGCGTGAACAGAGGTTGGCCCATTCTGAACACTCCACTCGTGCGCCCGTGGCCCAGACTCAGACTGATCGACCTGAGACGCAGTAGCAACTTGTGCGACTGAGGGCCGTCGGTTGATAGGTATTGGAGAGGTGAGGTGATAAAAAGTAGCTTCTTTAAAGAAGAAATGTAGTGGAAATGACCGTGTGGGTCAAGCAATATCCGATTTTCCCACCGGAAATTTAGAGGAATAATAATCCTTTTATTGTTGAGTGCCTGCGGGTGAAATAAGCATTCATCCTTCCTGATAGCTTCGATCTATACTTTCGATGTAACGCTTTATGCCCCCGCTAATACCGGCGGCCAACCGCTTCTGGTAGGCCTTGCTCAGCAATCTTTTCCTCTCAACGGGGTTGCTTAAAAAGCCCACTTCCACCAGAACCGCCGGCATTTGAGCACCGATGAGGACGTAAAAAGGGGCCTGTTTGACACCCAGGCTCCTGATCCCCTTGTACCGTTTATTGGCACCCTTAACCATGCCCTTCTGCACCCGGTGTGCGAGTCGGCTCGATTCACGAATTTTCGTGTTCATCATCAGATCGTTCAGTATGGTCTGAAGGTCGCTGATGCTTTTTTCCGACGTGGCGTTTTCCCTGGCGGCTACCATAACCGCCTGCTGGTCCGTCGCCATATTCAAGAAATAGGTTTCCAGCCCGTGAATCCGGGTATCTTTATGGGCGTTCACATGCAGGGAAATAAACAGATCCGCCTTTTTCATGTTGGCAATGGCAGTTCTCTGCTCCAGTGACAGAAATGTATCTTTGTTTCTTGTTAGAACAACTTCGCACCCGATTTCCTTTCTTAATCGAGTCGCCAGACGTTTTGCCAACGCCAGGGTAATATCCTTTTCCTTGTACTTTCCATGTAACTTGCAGCCCGGATCCTTGCCGCCATGGCCGGGGTCAATGACAATCCGATTTACATTCAGGCCCAACTGCCTGGCTAAAGAAATGGTTTTATCCGGTTTTTCGGTCTTTTTGATACCCCGTCTCACCTTTCGTTTTTTTGCCGAATCCACCGATTTCTGCTGTGGTTTGGTTTTCCGCTTTTCAAATCCGCGCACATCCACCACAATTCGAAAGGGATCGTAGAGATGAAATACATTATACCCCACCAGTTTTTCCGTATCCAGAACCACACGCACCGTGTTTTCCGTGTATTGTCCGGCCCTGGCTTTCTGTAACAGGTCATCCTTGATGGGGACAACGCTATCGATACGCCTGCTCACCCGGGCGTTATGAAGGTCCAGGTACAACCTGCGCGGCTTTTTATGGCTGGGATCCGCCTTCAAGAGGTGATGTTCGTATTTCACAGGGGACTTCACGTCAATCACCACGCGGGTGTAGTTGGGGGTTGACCAGTAACGGATGTCCTTGACCATGGCCCGCCGGTTTCCTGAGATGGGTCCGTGGTCGCCGTTTTTCCGCTTCATTTTTCTGTTGAGGGTTACAGCCAGTTGATCCAGTTTCTTCTTGGCTCTGGGCCGCATATCCCCTTTGGGGAACCTCACATCCACCTTGAGGAATTCCACATAGGCCTGGGATGGATCCTTTTTTACTTTGTAGTAAATCTCCCCGATTCTGTATTGGGCATCATCGGCCAGAAAATGATCCGGGTACTCCGCCGCCAGCTTTCTATAAAGGGAGATGGCCATGTCCAGATCTTTGCTTTTGTTGGAGTACTTATAGAGTCGGGTGTAAAGGTCGGCGGCTTGGTAAAGGGCCCGGGGCCCTGAAGGGCTTTTCGGGTAGCGGTCGTAAACCGTTTTGTACCGGTCGGCGCATTTTATCCAGTAGTGGCGGTATCGCTTCTTTTTAGCTGACCCGTAAAGGTCTTTTTTGGCGAGATCCGCCTTTTTAAGCAGTTTCGCCGCTTTCCGGGGTGGTGCTCCCTCCGAATGGGGTGGTGCAGCCAGAAAAGCAACGGCAAGACATGTCATGATCAAATAGAGGGTTCTTCGTTTCATGGATTCGAGGATACTCGCTTTTTAAGGTCGTTCAAAGCCATTAACGCCTCCAACGGGGTCATGGTATCGATGTTCAGATCTTTAATCCACTTTCTCAGTTCCCGGTCCTGAGACCCGAACAGGTCCAACTGAACCATCCCTTTTTCCTGAGGCACCTTTTCAATTTCGGAAGCGGTGTGGGCCAGGCGCGGCCGGCCCGTTTCATCGGTTTCACCCCCTTCCAGATTTTTCAGTATTTCCATGGCCCGCGCGATGACGCCCTCCGGAAGACCGGCTATGCGCGCAACCTGGATGCCATAGCTTCGGCTGGTGCCACCCGGAACCAACTTTCGCAGGAAAAAGATATTGTCGTTCCACTCGCGAACCGCAATGTTGAAATTTTTCACCCGGTGTTTGGTGGTCACAAGCTCCGTCAATTCATGATAATGGGTGGCAAAAAGGGTCCGAACCCCTTTTGAAGCCCTGTCGTGAAGGGCCTCTGCCACGGCCCATGCAATGCTCAACCCGTCATAGGTGCTGGTACCCCGGCCGATTTCATCTAAAACCACCAGGCTTCTGGGAGACGCGTGCCGCAGGATGTTGGCGGTTTCGTTCATCTCCACCATGAAGGTACTTCTGCCCCCCGCCAGATCGTCCGATGCCCCCACCCGGGTAAATATGCGGTCCACGATGCCAATTTCGGCCTTTTCCGCCGGGACAAAACTCCCCATCTGTGCCATGAGCGCCGTCAGGGCCGTTTGCCGCAGAATCGTGGATTTCCCGGCCATATTGGGTCCTGTCAGGATAATGACCTGCTGTTTTTGACCATCCAGATGGATATCGTTCGGGACGAACTCTTCTCCCTTGACGGTCTGTTCAATCACCGGATGCCGCCCCTGGATGATTTTCAGGTCCGTGCTTTCATTGATTTCAGGATACGTGTAATTCATCCGCTCCGCTGTTTCAGCAAGGCCGGCCAGAGCATCCATCCGGGCAATAATCTCCGTCGCTTCTCTGATGCGTTGGTTTTCAAGGCTGATTCCCGATCGAATCTCTTCAAAAATCTGTTGTTCAAAGGCAATCCGTTTTTCCTCCGCTCCCAGAACCTCACCTTCTTTTCGCTTGAGGTCTTCCGTAATATAGCGCTCCCCGTTCACCAGGGTCTGCTTTCGAATATAGTCTTCGGGCACCAGATTCAGATTGGCTTTTGAGATTTCAATGTAGTACCCGAAAACCTTGTTGAACCCCACCTTCAGGCTGTTAATGCCGGTTCGCTCCTTTTCGGAGGCCGCAAAACCAGCTATCCAGCTCTTTCCGTTCCGGCTTAAAGTGATCAGCTTGTCCAGTTCTTCGCTGTATCCCTCACGGATAATGCCCCCGTCTTTGATGGAAACGGGCGGATCGCCGTGGATAGATTCTTCAATAAGGCAAACCACATCATGGAGAATATCCAGTTTCGATGCCAGTCTGGACAACAGAATGCTCGAAGATCCCGAAAGCGCGCCTTTCAGGGCGGGGAGCCTCTGGATAGAGGCCTTGAGCGCCTGGAGGTCCCTTGCATTGGCCCGTTTCATGGCAATCCTGCCGTTCAACCGGGCCATATCATAAATCTCTCCCAATTCACTTCGGACGTCCTGTCTCAAGGCAGGATCATCCTTCAGACACGCCACCGCTCCCAGGCGTTCCTGGATTCGGTCCACATGAATCAGGGGATAGGCGATCCAGTTCTTCAGCAGGCGACTGCCCATGGGCGTAACCGATTGATCAAGAATTTGACACAGTGATCCTGCTTTTGACTGCCCCCGAATGGTTTTCAGCAACTCCAGATGCGTGCAGGTGGCGGCATCCAGGACCATGAACGCCCCCATATGATAGGGATCAATTTCCTTGATATGAGGGGGGAACCCTTTCTGGGTTTCCCTGAGATATGCAACGAGGGCGCCCGCGGCAATGACGCCGCCCGGCATATTTTCACACCCGAATCCTGCCAGGGATCTAACCGCAAGCTGCTCTTTGAGCAACTCACCCGCTTCCCTGGGATCAAAGGTTTCCCTGTCCAGTATTTCCAGGCGGTATTTTGAAAGGTCTTTTTGCCGGGTCTTCTGGTCGAGCTCCGAAAGCAATAATTCAGCCGGATCAATTCTACCCAGCTCGTCCAACAGATCCTCAAAGGAACTGATTTCCGTCAATCGAAATTCACCCGTGGAAAGATCCGCATGGGCCAGGCCGTAAACGCCGTTTTCACCCCAGATGGCGGCCATGAAAAGGTTGGTCTTCTGGTCGAATTCCTTTTCATCCACCAGCGAACCGGGGGTGACCACCCGGACCACCTCTCTTTTGACGATTCCCTTTGCAGCCTTCGGATCTTCCACCTGTTCGCAGACCGCCACCTTCCTGCCACTGTCAACCAGCTTGCCGATGTAGGATTGATATGCGTGATGGGGGATACCGCACATGGGGACTTTTTTGCCGTTGAAGGAACCCCGGGAAGTGAGCGTAATGCCAAGGATTTTTGCGGCAACCTTGGCATCATCAAAAAACATTTCATAAAAATCTCCCATGCGAAAAAACAAAATGGCATCCGGGAACGCATCCTTGATGCCCATAAATTGCTTCAGCATGGGGGTCAGTTGAGTCATATCTTGTTAATGAACGGAATTGACGGGGCCTCTTTGCCATTGATCAAACCGATGGTATCCCATCGGTTACACTGGGGACATTGCCACAGGAGTTCACTCGGCTCAAAACCGCATTGGACACATCTGAACCTGAGATAGGGAATGTTCAACCCTTCAATGATCTCGCCGTAATCCGCCAGGATATCTTCCTCGGCGCCCCCGTTTAAAAACATCTGCCCCCTGAATCGCCGCGCCTCCCAGAACCCGGGGTTTAATGCAAGGGCACTGTTGATTTCCTTGAGCGCTCCCGCCACATCATTTTTGCTGTAGAGATAGCGGGCCAATGCCATATGGGTAAAGGCATCGGGGTTTAGGCGGGCGCATTCTTTCAAGAAGACCTCAACCGGCTCCAGGTTCTTCATCCGGGTGTAAGCCCCTTCCAGACGGCCATAGGCCAGGAATGTGAAATGAGGTGCCGCTTCGGCCACCTTTTTCCATGCAGCAATGGCTTTTTTGTAGTCCTGCCGCTCAAAATGGAGATCCCCCAGATGCAGGTAAGCGTCAACACATTGTTTTTGTGTAGAAATGGCTTTGTTAAAAAGGGTCTTTGCCTTGACAACATCCTCATTTTCCTGACAAACTTTTCCCGCCTCCACCAGATGATGCGCTAGAATATGTTCATGATGACCTTTTTCAAGCCTGGCGATTTTTTGGCGGGTGGCATAAGCATTTTCCCAATCTTTCAACCCTTCATAAATCCGTTCAATTTCCTTAAGTGTCCGCACATCGCCGGGGTTTTTTTGGGAGACCTGAAGGAATGTTCTGAGCGAACGGTTCAGGAAGCCACCTTTTCGGTAATCCTGGCCGAGATCGAAAAGCGCGCCGATCTTGATTTGTTCATCAATGTTGGGACGTAAAATGATATTTTGCCGGATTCTGATGGCACGGTCGATATCGCCCCTCGATCGATAAAGATTCCCAAGGGTAACATAGGTTTCGATGGTATCTGAATTGACTTGAACGGATTTTGTAAATTCCTCGATGGCCTGGTCGTGGTCATTACTAAGAAGGTACTGCACCCCTTTGAAAAAAGAGCTGTCCCCCCTATTTGCCGCATCCGCCTGCTTGTCTTCCCTGGGGGACCGCATGCGCGCACCTAAGAATACCCCGATCAGAAGAAAAACAATGGCCGTCAGGAGAATCTGCTGGCTTCCACCGCCAAGGAACCACTGCCAGGTCGATTCCAGCATGGGGATCTCTCCTTCACATCCAAAACATCCGGTCTAATAGCTTTGAATTTAAGCAGGGGCGCATCATCACGTGTTGACTGGGGCGGGCGTTGGATTCACTGCGTCGTCTGAACCCATGTGTTCCGTTGTAACCGGCAGATTCCTGAGGGAGTTCAGCTCCATTTCATTGTTTTTCACATCCTTCATGAGGGCTTTGATCTGCCGTTTGAACGCCATTCGTTCCGACAGTCCGAAAAGCCATGTCACGGCCACGCCAAAGAGAAACGTCACCACCGCAATCAGAAATATGGACAACCCTGTTGTTTCATAGTTCAAAAAGAGAAGGTTTGCCTTGAAACTGATTTTGGTTGTTAAGGCCGCATAATTTTGAACCGACAGAACCACGATAAGAAGCAAAAAAAGAATAACAACAAGCGCCTTGACCTGTTTCATAACTGACCTCCGTATTTAACCTTCAATCTCTACAATTTTTACGAAAACCAAAATAAATGAAAAAACCAAATTTCCGCTAAATTAGGATAATCCGCCCATGGATCGTTTCCGACACCTCCAGTATGCCGATGCTGTTGATACCGGCGGCGCTGTAGCCCGTGGCCGTGCCGGGGTTAAAAAATAAGACGTTGTTCTTCACATGATTGGCGATGATGTGTGAATGGCCATAAATAATCACATCCACATTTGGAAAAAGTGGAAGGATCCGGTCCTCCAGGCCATTGGCAGCCCCCCAACCATGCACCACCCCCAGACGGTGGCCCCCCACTTCCACGATTTTTTTTTCGGGGAGCAGGGCTTTTATTTCAAAGGGATCCATATTCCCCTGGACACCGTGAAATACGTTATTTTCCAGGAAATCGATAATGTTGGTGGAAACAATATCTCCGGCATGAATGATCATGTCCGCATCGGACAGGTGAGCGTTATAAATATCCACAAAACCCCGGGTGATCTGGTTGAGATGCGTATCCGAAAGTACCCCAATTTTCATGCCTTCACTCCGAAAAACCTTAGACAATGACCCCTCGTCACAAAACCTGTTTTCGGGAGTATACCAACCCATGAAAAAAAGACAAGATTTATCTGAACGAGGTGTGTGAGCCATTGACGGGGGAAAGATATTCTTGTAATAACTACCAACGGTCAATTCATATCAGAATGAAAGGTGAAAACGATGCCGGTATATGAATTCTATTGTTCCGAATGCCATATGATATTTAACTTCCTCTCCAAAACCGTTAACACGGAAAAAAGGCCCACGTGTCCAGAGTGCGCCAAAGTGACGCTGGAACGGCACATGTCGGTTTTTGCCACACCGCGAAATCGGGGAGAAGAGGAGGATTCACCCCTCCCGGATCTGGACGAAAGCAAAATGGAACAAGCCATGAACGTGCTGGCCTCCGAAGCGGAGCACCTGGATGAAAATGATCCCAGGCAGGCCGCCAAGCTCATGCGCAAATTGACGGATATGACCGGGCTCAATCTGGGGGATGGTATGGAAGAGGCCCTGAGCCGTATGGAAAGGGGTGAAGACCCGGAGGCCATCGAGTCTGAAATGGGTGACCTCCTGGAGGGGGAAGATCCCTTTTCCTTTGGAAAAAAAGCCATCAAAGCCCGCAAAAAACGCCCGCCGAGGGTTGATGAAACACTTTATGATCTATAAACGGTCAAATCTCCACAAGTTCAATATCACCCCATGAAGCCATGGTATCTTTCACAATCACCACCCCGCCCAAAATACCGCCGATCCGGTCCGCCCAACGGGCAACCTGTTCAAGATCAGCACTGCTCGTGACCCGGTTCCCCAGGGCTGTGGCACCGGCGTCGGCCAGGGCGGTTGATTTTGAAATGAGGCAAACCACATCCGTGATCCCGCGACTCAGGGAATGACCCACAGTGGCCGAAGAAGAACACACGCCAAGGGGCATCTGCCGTTTTGGAATGCGCAGTCCGAATTTTCCGCTTAAAGGAGAAGCCCCCGCAAAAATTGATACACTTATGGGACGGTTGGCCATCAGGAAAATATCTCCGCCGTTTTCAATAATCACCTGGTCGCTCAGTTCGACTAGCGATTCCCCCACCCATTGCGCCACAGCCCCGGCCACTGCGGCCATGGGGCCTACGTTTGCTTTTCTGGTGGACCGGAGCATATCTCTGACCATGGGGGGTGCAAGAGGGTCATCATCCAGCGGAACAAGTGAGGTGAGGAATAAGGGATGGTGCTTGATGTAGCTTTCCAGCTGGTGACGAAACATGAAAACCAGATCACGGACCTGCTTTGTAAGATCTGATTCGGCACAGACCCACAGGTCGGTTTCACTCACAACCACTTGAAAGGATTTCAGGTCTTTGGCATGAACGCTGTGTCTGTAAGACCGTTCCTGATAGAGATTTGACATTTTTCTTGTGAGAAAGAGACCTTTGAAAAATGTTCAATTTCGTTCAAGACCAAGGCGCATGAGGATTTTAACCGGAGCAATATAATCAATATCTCGAGGATTAAAATCCGATTGCAACGCAGAGATTGAGCGAAAGGGGACGTTTTGCAAAGGTCTAAAAAAAGGCTTCCCAGGACGCCGTTATCTTCCTCCAGATTAATCTTCCCTCCTAAGGGTTTTTAGATCTTGGAAGAACAGATGCACGCACACCCGAGAAGCCAAAGTTTAAGCATCACCATCTGCTTCCCTGATTTTGGAGCTTGATGATACTTAAAGAAACAACACTAGCCCTGAAGACAGTGCAAAATCCTTGCCATAAAAGCATTACCTTCAAACTGCCTGATTTGGCATACATTCGTGCAGGCACAGTCTAATAAGAGACATCAACTGTATCGAAAAAACCACAGATATGGCGGTAAAAAAACCACGGGGAAAGCCGTTTCCAGTTGCCGGTTTACAGTTGTCTGACCTTTAGCCGGCAACCGTGGCCTGTAAACCATGCAGAATCTTCATATGATTCGCACGCCATTATAACGATCCACCAGATCCACACTGAATCCTTCCCTGTCCTTTTTGAGGGCCGAAGGTAAACAGTCAAGAATATCCTGGGCTGTCATACCGTCTTCACCTTTTTCTTCCGCTGCAAGATCCCCCGCCAGGCCATGGAGAAACACACCTTTCAGGACGGCTTCCCCAACATCCAGGCCAAGCCCCAACATGGCGGCAATAACCCCGGTTAACACATCACCTGAACCTGCCGTGGCCATACCGGAATTCCCCGACATATTCATGAAAACCCGTCCGTCGGGCAATCCAACGAGGCTGTGTGCACCTTTCAATACAACAAACGACTGCAACTGCCGGGAAGTTCGTTGCAGGATTTCGATACTGTCATTGTCAATCTCCCGAGCATCGATCCCCGTAATCCGAGCCATTTCACCCAAATGGGGTGTCAGGACGGTTTCTGTCTTCCGCTCTTTTAAGATTTGAAGGTCACTGCAGATGGCGGTGATCCCGTCACCATCCAGCAACAGGGGAACTTCCAGGTCTTTAGCGAGTTCTCTCACCAGAGCAAGGGTTTCCGCTTCCAGGGATAAGCCGGGACCCAGCACAACCATGTCCATTTTATTGGCCAGATCCAGCAGGAAATCCTTGTTTTCAAGGGCAATACTCCCGGATGCGGTTTCTTTTTGAGGCAATAAAACAATTTCGCTGCCCTTATTTGCGATATACGGCGTGGTGGATTCAGGGGCCGCCAGACGGGAGTAACCGCCACCGGCTTTCAGAAAGGAGAGTGCCGCAAAGTAAGGCGCGCCCAAATAACCTGAAGCACCGGAGATGAAAAGGGCCTGACCCATACTCCCCTTGTGGGCGCGGGCATCCCTTGGAGGAAGACTGATGTGCGGCGTGACAGCAACCTTCAGATGGTCTGAATCGTACAGTTCGGGCGGAAAAGAGATATGGGTCACATACAATTCGCCACATAAATCATAACCGGGAAACATGAGATTACCCAGTTTGGGAAGGCCGAACGTCACCGTGTAATCCGCCTTTACAGCGATCCCCATTACTTTTCCCGTATTCCCCGAAACGCCGGAGGGAATATCGGCGCTGAATACAATTTTTCCGCTTTTGTTAATGTTGTCGATGATATGGCGGTAAAAGCCTTTCACTTCCCGCATAAGCCCGGTTCCGAGAATCGCATCCACCACAGCATCGGAATGCATAATATCCATATGTACAGATGGTTCGTCCTGAACTTCGCGAATCTCAACGGGCAGGCGTTTTAAGATATCCAGGTTCAGTTTTGCAGCCCCTCTGTATTTTTCCTGATCCCCAAGGATAAATACCTTGACAAGGGCGCCATTGGAATGAAGCTTTCGAGCGATGACAAACCCGTCTCCGCCATTATTGCCCATTCCGCAAAAGACTACGAATCTTTTGTTTTTTATGCCGAACTTGTTCAAAATAACAAAATAAACCGCATCACCGGCATTTTCCATGAGCAGTTCTTCTCTGATGCCATATGTTTCAATGGCAGTTCTGTCCAGTTCTCTCATTTCATTGACATTGCTAATTTTCATGGTTTCACCTTTCACAGGGTGCAGGATGTATGTAATTCGAAGATGCTTTTTCTGCACCCTGCACCCTGACAACTGAACCCTTACATGATATCAACACACCATAGATTCCGTCAATAAATTCTTGACATGGGATGATGGTGCAAAATAGGGTGAAGCACGTTCTCGCGAAGGACGTAAAAACGAGAATCCAATCAACCATTACAGATGACGCTTATGGAAATCCGAAAAAGTTGCCAAGTAGCAATAACGGTCCCCTTCCACGATCTGGATCCCATGAATATTGTCTGGCATGGAAATCTCATGAAATATTTTGATGTGGCCAGGTTCGCCCTCCTGGATCAATGCGGCATTGATCTTCAAGCGTATTTTGAAAAAACAAGGTACCTGTTCCCCATCATTAAGACCTCGACCAAACACATCGTCGCGCTAAAAAACCGAGACGAACTCATATGTAACGTCACGGTCCTGGAAGCCAAAATCAAGATCGTCATGGATTTTGAAATCAGGCGTAAAGGGCGCCAACAAGTTTGTGCCAGAGGAAGGAGCGAACAGGTGGCGGTGGTGTACCCGAAAATGGAATTGTTGTTTGAAATCCCTGAAGATATTCGAAAACCCCTTGGATTCTAAAGAATCATGAAGGGATGGTTCTATAAAACGCTCATCGCCGGGTCCGGAAAATTCGGCCAATGGTTTTTCAGGCTTTTCGCCTGGTTTGTTTCAACGGGTTATTTTGTTTTCTGCCCCCATCGTGTCAAAACGGGGATCAATTTTTACAGAGCCCTTTTCCCCAACCGGCCCCTGGCATACCACATCTGGTGCACCTGGAAACAATTCCATGATTTTACGGATGTTTTTCTTGAAAGGGCTATGATTGCAAACACTTCAGAAAACGCCACTTTCACCTCCACCGGCATGGAACATCTCAAACACGCCATAAAAAATCGCACCGGGGGCGTGATGATTATGTCCCATGCAGGAAGCTGGGACGCGGCGGCCCATCACTTGATGCGGGAACTGCCGGAACTCAGCCTGTTACTCTACATGGGGAAAAACCAAAAAGAGCAGATTGAAAGGTTCCAAAAAAACGACCTGCTGAATGCGGGCATCCAGGTCATCGCCGTTGACAGGGAGGGCGGTTCCCCCTTTGACATCGTGGAAGGGGTCAAACAGCTCAGAAGCGGCGGCATGGTCTCCATGACAGGAGATGTGATCTGGTACAAAGATCAACGAAGTGTTCGGGTGGATTTTCTGGGGTACGAAGCGGCGCTTCCCGAAACCCCATACCTCCTTGCGCTTCTCTCGAACGTTCCCGTGTATGTCTTTTTTGCCTGGCGCACAGGCAGGGAACACTATCATGTCTCAATCAGTGAGCCCATCACAATTGAAAGTGTTTCTCGAGCCAACAGGCGAAAAGCTATTTCGGAAACAGCTCAAAAATATGCCGATCATCTGGCAGAAAATATCCGGCAACACCCCTTTCAATGGTATCACTTTGAGCCTTTTTTGGGTAAAAAAATTCATTAATTTCATATGTATAATCACGATTTTATTCCACATTGACATCTTATGTCCAATCCAATACCATTGGCTCTCAACTTTCCCACGGCGTGTTTAGAAAAAGAGGCGGTCTCAATGACACGAGATGAAATAAAAAACAATATACTACTGATTTTTGAAGAGGAATTTGAAATCACGAACCCCGGGTTGGATGAGAACCTCACCGAAGACCATGATTTTGACAGCATCGATGCCCTCGAGCTGTTGGGTGAAATTGAAAAAATGCTGGGTTCGGAATTGACCCGCCAGGAAAAGAAAGACGCCATGGAGATTCGCACCGTCAACCAGATCTGCGATTACGTGGCATCCCTTGCCGCGAAACGGGCTTTGATGTAGGTTTTTGAGACCAGGTACAGCATGGAAAGAAGAGTTGTCATCACAGCCGCATCCGCCATCACCCCCATCGGCCACGCCAAAGATGAACTGATCGACAGCCTGGTCAACGGAAAGTCAGGCGTAAAGAAGATCCGGGAAGACGATCTCCTGACCGATCGCGTGGAATCCAAAGTTTTCGGTACTGTCAGCTACCCCATCGATTTCGACTTCAAAAGAAAATATCGCAAAACCATGGGCCCGGTTGCCTACTATGCCTGCCAGGTGGTGAAAGAAGTGCTTGAATCCGCCGGTTTGGAGCAGGATTTCGTATCTTCGGGAAGGCTTGGCGTGGCGTTTGGCTCCACCCATGGCAGCCCCACGGTGCAGAGACAGATTTATGAACATTTTTTCAGCGGCTCGGAGGAGCGTTTCTCCGCCATCGGCGCGGTGGACTACCTTAAAAGCATGGTGCATACCACCGCAGTCAACATTACCAAGATGTTTCAAATTACCGGCCGTGTGATCTCTTCTTCCACCGCCTGCACCACCAGCAGCCAATCCATCGGATACGGATATGAGGCGATCAAATACGGCATGCAGGATGCCATGGTCTGCGGCGGGGCCGATGAATACGATACCACCACGGTGGCGGTGTTTGACAACCTGCTGGCCTGCTCAACGGAGTACAACCATACCCCCCACCTCACCCCCCGTCCATTTGATGCCAAGCGGGATGGCCTGGTGGTGGGGGAAGGCGCTGGTGCCGTTTTGCTGGAAGAGTACGAACTGGCCAGAAAACGCGGAGCCAACATCCTGGGAGAAGTCATGGGGTTCTGGTGCGGCAATACCGGCGGGGATTTGATCCTGCCCAACATGGACGGCATTCGAGAGACCATCGTCCAGGGGTTACAAAATGCCGGTTTAGAGCCTGAAGATGTTGATTTCGTGAGCGCCCACGCCACCGCCACCAAAATGGGCGATGTGGCAGAATCCATGGCCATTGGAAAAGTCTATGGGAAGGGTCCTCTCGTCACGGGCCTCAAAAGTTACATGGGCCACACCATGGGGTCCTGCGGCGTCATCGAAACCATCATCACCCTGTACATGATGGAGAAAGGATTTATCGCTCCCACTATGAACCTGGAAAACATCGACGAACGATGCGCCATGATCAGACACGTGCAGGAACTGCGGGAAACCCCCGTCAATATCGCTTCCATTCAAAACTTCGCATTCGGCGGAGTGAACACCAGCCTGTTTTTGAAAAAAGTGTGAAATTTATCCTGTAACCGCATTGAGTGCCTCTCCTTTATTCAACCGCCCGCGCGCGCTTCCCCTATCCTGAATGGGCAGGACATTACGCCTAAACCCAACACTCTTGGATCAAACCCACCTCCGGAACCCCAAGCAATATATCAATTGGAAATTATGGAACGCCCGGAAAAAGAAAACCCCGAAATCCTTTTAAAGATCCGGGGCTTATGTGATTTATTAGATTGATAATTGGTGGAGGCGGCGTCCATCCAATCAAAGGGCTAAACACTTTAAATTAGGGCATTAAATATTTAATATATTCAAAACTACCGTCAAAAGTACCGTCATATATTTTTGCTGCTCAGATCTCTTTTAATGCTTTTGCAGTGCTTGATAGCCCATAAAAAAACCGCCTACCCGATACCGAGAAACCGGCTTTCTCATCCATGCATCCTATCCTCCACCATGAAACCGTCCAACCTCATGGCGCTGGTGAGATCCGGTTCTGAGAATCACCCTGTTAGTTCCTCGATTGCCGGATTCAACCTGAGAATCAAGGGCGTTGATTATCTGCCCACCCGTAAGCAGATACCCCTGGACCACTGGTTGGTGAAGCCCAGGGTAGAGGATGAATGGGTTATATATGGAGTGGGGAGGGGCTGGGCGTGGACTCCACGGGACGAGGATGCACGTTTGGGTGTTGGGGTAGGCATGGGTGGCTGTGCCCACGGGCGTGGCTATTTAATTGATGGGGGCTAACCAACCTTATTCTCACGTTTTCGGGGGTGGGGTCGTCCGTTCGCCTGCTGGTTCCATTAAGTATGGATACCTTATTGGTCATATCCAACCCCCGCTATTTCCGGGCGACATATTTTCCAAATCAGCATCAGTCTCCAGAAAATCCCCACATACGCACGGTTTTCAACACGATCCCCCCAACACCCTACCCATGGTATTCATCCGGTCGTGTTTTTTCCCAGGAGCGCCGTATACGGGGATTTCTTGGCAAGACGGGCTGCTCAGGGTCTTGGGAAAGGGTAATAAACTGTGGACGGTCTTGTGTGGTTCGCCCTGCATCCCTCCGTGGAACGAAACAACGTGACCTTTTTATCTTGGGTGGTGTATTATAGGCATTGTACCCTAAACCCATTTTAAGCGAGGGGGAATAAATGAAAACTTTTATCGGTATTCTACTATTCGGTCTTTTGGGTTTCTTGGGATGTAGCGGTAGCAATGATGGTACAAGCACCGTCACTGCCACCTTCAATGGCGAAGCAAGCCCGGTGACACCATTTGGTATCATAGACATACTCGATCCCAGCTATCAATGGACTCCTGTGCCGGGGGCGTCCAAGTATCATTTGCTGGTGCAAGAAGCGATCGAAGATTCGACCACGCAAGATTCAACCGAAACTTACATCATTGATGAATGGTACACCGCAGAGGAAGCGGGGTGTGCATCAGAGGAAGTTTTATGCACGGTGCATCCTGGTATTGTTACTATTGACGAGAATACATGGAAGGTACAGGCATGCTCGTCCCAGGAATGCGGATTGTGGAGCGAGCCTCTGAATTACGATGTCAGCCCCACTCCCTTGAGCTCCGAGACTCGTTTCACCTTTAATGGTGACGGCACATTCACTGATAATTATACGACGCTAATGTGGACCATGACCCGACACTCCGGTCTGACAACATGGGAAGGTGCTATCAACTTCTGTAATGATCTGGTGCTGCCTGACGGTGGCTATAGTGACTGGCGGCTCCCCACGCTTTATGAGCTTTACCCATTGATCCTTGAGGAAGGTATACTGCCTCAGGATGTTCACCTCTGGACCAGTACAGAGGTGTGGGGCAATGAGGACCCGTCTATGACATACGTCGTGTACAGCGATGGATCGAATAAATATAAAAAGCATGACGTTAATGACAGCGGGTATGGATTGCCTGTGCGAGGTGGCTATCATTGATTTGGTTATTCGAGTCATTTGATTATTTAAGGTAGGGGCTACAGGGGGATTTCATCCCAGCCCCAATACGACCAAATCGATATTCTTGAAACAAGTCCATTATGAATATGGAAGCAGGAAGGTGATGGTGTGATAACAGGGGTCCAGAGGGCCCTACTTCAGCAGTTGTTGGGCAGGGGTGGCGTTTGTAGAGGGGTTTACTCGGCTAACCCATAGGTAGGTATGACTGAAGGTGAGAACGCCGATTCTCGTTCGCTGGAAAGCCCTCTGTGGAGGGTCTCTGATGAAACTTTCAGGTAAACTTACAGCGCTGTATAATCCAGCATCCCGAAATCATAGGTGTGGGTAATCGGCTTGCCGTTTCGGATTCCAACGATACATCTCCGTCAATGTTTAGCGTGGTGTCCAAAAAGACCATATACGGGTAGTCTTTGACATCATCCCGCTGTTACCCAACCCATGGTATTCGTCCTGGCGGGTTTAACCGTAAGTGCCTCGTATAGACTGTAGTTACGTGACGCAGCATTTCCTATATTTTGCTGCCATGTCGCCCTAGCAAGGCTGTCGCCCTCGTTTTTTGACGTCCAGCGGACCAGCAAGCCCAGAAAAAAAGGCTACAGCGCAAACCTCTCTCGATAAAAATTATATTGACATCCGAAATTCACTCTGCTAGGCATAAAAATGATTACTTATTCATGAGAAATTGCTCTGATATACCTTCTTGGCTTTTTTGTTTGCTAGGCACAGAGGGGATCCCAACAGAGGCACCTTATGAAAAAAATCGCAATTCTTATCTTTGCCATCTTCCCATTATCTTTTTTGGTTCCATCAGTTCTATATTCCGCCAACCGAGGGACCACAATTGCTTCAGCCAAAGATCTGCACGTGCCTATCTACGACAGTTACCATGCCCTTGTGGTGGGCATCAGCGATTATCAACAGTGGCCGGATTTGCCCTATGCGGTGAGTGACGCAGAAGAAGTGGCGAAACGGTTGGGGGAAATGGGGTTTTCCGTAAATCTCGTGACCGATCCTGATTCGCAAGAATTGAAGACTGCCATCCACGAAATGACTTACCGCATGGGCCGGAAAGAGAAGCGGGCAGTGCTTTTTTATTACGCCGGTCACGGCGAAACTGAAATCATGGCAGACGGCACCAAGATGGGCTACATTATTCCCAGGGACTGTCCCCTGCTCGCGAAAAACCCAATGGGGTTTGCGTCCCGGGCCGTGAGCATGCGGGATATTGAGTCAGCATCGCTCAGGATACGGGCCAAACATGTGTTGATGCTCTTCGACTCCTGTTTTTCAGGCGCGCTCTTTGCGCTGGTGCGAGCGGTACCCAATGACATCACAGAAAAAAGCAGCCTTCCAGTAAGACAGTACATCACCGCTGGACGGGAAGACGAACAGGTACCAGACAAGAGCATGTTCAAGCGGTGTTTCCTCATCGGTTTGAAGGGGGCCGCCGACATGAGCGGCGACGGCTACATCACCGGGAGCGAGATGGGCATGTACCTCGCGGACAACGTCGTTGACTATACCCGCAGACGGCAACATCCCCAGTACGGTAAGATCAATAATCCTGACCTGGATCAGGGGGATTTCATCTTTGTGCCGGCTAAAACCCAGGCAAAACAACAGCAGCGGAAAAAGCTCACATCCGAACGGCAGGATCTCCTCAAAGACATTCGGAACCTGCGCACCGAACGTGAAGAGACACACCAGTTGCTCAAGGAAATGAAACAATTGCTTCAACAGCAGCAACAGGCCCAACAGCAAGGGACAAAGACGCTGAAGGAAAAGAAGGCGCTGGAGGACCAGATCGCGCAACTGGGAAAGGAACGGGAGACCATTGAGCAGCTGGCCGATACCCGGGTGAAAGAATACGAAGCCAGGCTCAGCTATTCGAAAAAGAGGATTGAAACAGAAGCGGAAAAGCGAGAGGCTTTGGAACGTGAGCTTAAGAAACTAAAACGGGAAAGAGAGGCAAATCAAAAAGCGGCGCAGGAGTTGAAGATTCAAACTCCTCAAAGTGATAAGAAAGTAAAACCCCTGTTATTGGCAAAAAAAAAGGAAACAGTTGCTGCCGCCAGTCCAGGAATTCTCCAAGATAAACCCGCTAAACATAAAATTCACCTTGGCACAAAAAAATCAGAAACCCCAATCGAGGTACATAAACCGAAAATCAGTGTGCCTGCAAATCAACAATTGGCTTACGCCCCTAAAAAAATAGATCCGAACACGCTGGCAAGAGTAGTCCTGAGACAAAAACCTATCCAAATGCTTGAATCGGATATTGAGAAAATGATTCTTGACCATGGCTTCTATCGCAAAAGCGTTAATGAAAAAAGGGGATTTCCCAACAATCTTTCAGATAACGGAGATGGAACCATTACGGATCATTCGACCGGTCTGATGTGGCAGAAAGGCGGTTCTTCCTATCAACGGTATCACTATGGGATTGAAGATTACATCACGGATCTAAATGCAATACCCGTGAATGAATTGCCTTCACTGTTGTAGAATCGTTGATATCTTCAGTTAATCGTCAAAATACGAAGGAATTATATGAAAAAGCAACAAAAACACGCTTGACCAGATCACGCTTCTGATTTCGTTGCATAATCTC
>JAERTK010000226.1 GCA_016844935.1 Desulfobacteraceae bacterium
CAAAATGGCCAGTTGAATGGGGCTGGTATCCTGAAATTCGTCCACCAGCAAAATGTCGATGCTCCCCTTAAGTTGCTCTCGAACCGCCGGGTCTTTCAGAAGTTCCAGGGCCAGGACTTCCTGGTCCGGAAAGTCCATGACGCCCCATACCCGCTTGTGTTCCTGATAAGCATTCAAGGTGCTGATGGCCGTGTCGAAGACCAGCGTCACGGCATCCCGCAAATCCTTCCGCAGCTTGGGATGCCGGTCGTGTAATGCCGCGACCTGGTTCAAGGCCTCCGCATGTTCCGCGGACTTTTGGCCCGTACCCAACCGATTCAACCGCAGCCAGTCCGCCCAGTTCAACGGTCTTCCCTGTTCAAGTTGCGTGAGGCATGCTCTGGCTTTTTGAAGGGCGCCCGCCGTGCCTTTGGTGGGATCTATTGCCGTATCCACATTCCGAATAAATCGCTTGAGGGCGGTCTTAAGGTCGCTTTCAGGGTCACGATCGGGACCCAGGGGTTCCCCCAGTAATTCCAAAAGGCTCTCAACACTTTTTTGTTTAGATGCTTCGAGCATTCGGCTGTTCAGCCCGTTGTTGCGGGCGGAATTGATGAGGGATTCCACGGCATCCACCCATTCCAAAGCTTCAAACCGGCTTTTGAGATCCGCAAAGCGACTGGAAACGGATGCCGTCATTACGGAACTCATGGCCCGTTTGAGTTCTCGTTTCGCGGCAGATTCATCGAGCACCTTCGTTTCGGAAAACAGCCCCTTCTCAAAGGCAAAATCCATCACCAGACCGCTGCAGATGGCATTGACCGTACCCATTCTGGCGGCCGCCAGGCGATTGGCCTCTCCCGTCAGACCCCTGGCAATGAGCCGCTGCCGCACCCGTTCCTGGAGTTCGGCCGCGGCCTTCTTGGTGAAGGTGGTGGCAATAACCGCTTCCGGCCGAACGGTTTTGGCGGCGATTCTATCGTGCAACAAACTGGACAAACGGTATGTCTTGCCGCTCCCGGCACTGGCGGTAATGATATGAATGGGGTTCATGAGACTTCTCCAAAAGCCTGGCCGCAAAGGACGGCAAGATCACAGAATTTACAGGGTTCAAGAAAGAGCCGGTCATCAGTTAACGTACTTTCAGGGGCTCCCTCCGGATCATTTCCCGGGGCATTCAACGTGCCGTCGTCAAGATCGGACCATATTTTCTTGAAAGATTTCTTGACCCCACGCCAGGTTTCCTCGGGACCGGGACCCCCGAAAACCTGTGCATCGGGGAAGGTCTTCGAATCGACGGTGATCACCTGACCGGCTTTCAGCATCAGGTATGCCACCGGCGGAAAGGGTGCGGTTTCTTTCTTACGAACCAGATGCCCATAGATCGCCAGTTGAAGACCCACACCGTTTGTGAGTTCCCCCTGCCGATAACTGACGCCCCCTCGCTTGAAATCAATGACTGCATCCGGATTTTCAAGCACCAGATCCGGGCGGCCCTCGATTTCAATCCCCAGGGAACGGACTTTCAAGTTGAGGGGTTTTTCAGGATCTTCAGGCATCCACCCCGTGAAACCGCCTTTTCCGAGCATTCGAAAGAGTTCCCCCGTTGCCGTTCGGAGCGCCTGTTTGGCCGCGGCCTTGATGTCGTCAAAGCCCGGCTGAAAAAAGAGGGCGGCCAATCGGGGGCCTTCTTCGTCGAAAATCTCCACCGCCTTTTTCGCAGCGGTTTCAGGTTTCTTGACAGGCTTTTTCAAGACGCGAAGCAGAATCTCATGGATCAGCCAACCCTCAAGGGTCTCGGGTGTGTCCAGGGTTGCCGTTTTTCCGCCCCAGACATTTCCCTGGTACTGAACCACCCACTTGAAGGGACATGAAATGAGGCTTGCCAGGCTATTGGGCGATTCTTTGGGCCGTTTTACAATCAGTTCCGGGTTCACATGCCATTTGAAAACCGGTTCAGGAAGGGGTTGGGGTTTGCTTTTCATTCTGGCGGGGCGTGGCTTTGAATCCAGTATTTTCCGTTCAAGTTGCTGGAGCCCGGTGTCATCCTTCACTTTTCCCACCAGCTCGTCCCACAGGGGGTGGGGGTATTGAGGTTCTCCGTCAACCGCGTTTCGCGCGCAGACCAAAACGAGATTCTTGGCGGCGCAATCGAGCGGTCGTTTCCAGCGTTGTGCGGCCCAGAGGGCTTCATCACCCGGTTCCGGAAGCCTTACACCTTCCTTTTTGAGGTCTTTTCGTTCCTGGAGGGTCAACTGATCAACCGTAATACCCGGAGCGGCGCTCTTGTTAAATGACCACCAGATGACGCTGGCAGCCTTTCCAACGATACATTCCGGCGCACCCACGGTGCCGATGCCTGACTGAGCCCCATAGAGGGGAGAGGAACCGCTCTCCTCCGTAATATCATAGAGCATGCGACGGATCTGTGGCGCGGTAAAATGCCTGAGGTTCGAAAGCTCAACGACTCGCCGGCAGTTTTCCAGTTGAGAGAGAAGTGCATGCCATTCAGGTCCGGGAGCCTCCTCCGGCATACGCCCTTTGGCCCATGAACGGAGCAGATCGATGCGGGATTTGATCTCGGTTACAGGATAGCGGCTGCCCTTGGAGCCGGCGCTAAACAGGATCGTAATTCTCTTCTTGAGCCGGTTTCGGGCAGCATTGTCATCAATTTTTTCAAGTCCTTTCTCAAGAGCCTTATTCCAGGCATCGGACCCCACGGCGGGGTACTCCTGCAGAGCATCGGAAAGCCTTCGAGCCATTCCCCGTGGCACGGGGCTGGTGGGCAGCATCAAAAGCTCCAGAGCTCTCTGGGGGTCCGGCGGGTTCCAGCCCATGGAAAGGGTCAAAGGGAGAATCTGGAGCAGGCCGTTATCAGAGACCGGAATTCCGGCGCCCGTTGTGGGGAGACCAAAACGATGAAGCGCCTGATCCAGAACTGTGTCAGCCCCGATGATGACGGTGTGTTCCAGTTCATTTTGGGTCGAAAGCCAGGCTGCCACTTCGTGTGCGGCGGCACCCGTGGTATCCGTTCTCAGAAATTGAAGAGAACCATCCCCTTTGGGTTTGAAAGAGGCCTTTTTACATGCCGCCAGATCGCCCTTAGACTGAGCCGGTTTGACCGTCTCTTGAATCATTTCCGTACCGGTTTTCTTAAGGGAATCCAGAGCAGTTTTCCAGATGAACGGCAGTTGATCGTATAGTGTCATCAGGATGAGCTGAGAAACAGCATTGCCATGTTCCGTGAGGATTTCGGCCACCTGAAGAAGACGGTCGGGAAATCCGGGGGAGGCGTTTTCAGTCACCTCGGCCAGTTGCGCCAGGCGGGGGCTCACTGGCTGGAAGCGCCAGCCCTGCATTCTGAGCGTATCACGCCATTGTAAAACCCGTTTGGCCGTTCCAAAAGGATCCACCTGCGCTGAGTCACTCCAGAATCCGGATGTGCCGCGAATTGCCGGAACCAGTT
>JAERTK010000227.1 GCA_016844935.1 Desulfobacteraceae bacterium
TTTATTCGGATGGAAGTTGAAACAATGATAGACCTGCCCTAGAGTTAAGTCTATGCTATCCACATGGGTGTTTTTTAAACCGGGAAACGCAAGTATACCAAATGTAAACAATGCTTTCATTCAAGTGAATACTTCCTATATAAAGGGCAAGTTGGATTTTCCGTGCAATAAGTTCAACTTACGTCTCCCAGTGTTGACTATTTTTGGCGGATCTGCTAATCAACCATCATGCACGGTTCGAACCTGGCAATGGTTCGATGTTGTGAGGGAATAGAAGCCCTCGCGGGTAAGGTTTAGTCAACCGCCCGGAAGTATCCTTCCATAATTCATGGGGGTTTGCACGTTTAAAGAGGTAAAGGGTGAATGCTCTGAATCTGCCCCTTAGCCCCGAGAAAGTCTAAATTTTGGAGGGTGCCGATCCCCTCGTGCAGGGCGCAGGCAATATGAATGGTGCATTAAAGACGAGTGCCATTTCGTCCTCCCGGGGTCTCAGACAGTATCGAGTTAAACAACGACATTGACGAGAGTAGGTGCCCGATCGAGGATCGAACGACTGCTTTTCGTTGCAGCGAGGGTCTTATCCTCCGTAACATACCAGGTTGTGTTTCACGGTTTTTCAAAGAAGGATCGGTCATTATATGCGTCAACCAAAGCCTGTAACAGTCATACTGTCTCCGGAGGAGTATTGGCTCCCTACACTCAGAAGAGTGGTATCCGACTACTGCTCCAGGCTGGAGTTCCCGGAAAAGCTCGTTCAGCGCATTGTGTCCTCAACAGAGAAGGCGTGCTTCGAACTCGTCCATCACTCCCTTGTGGCCGAGATAGACGATCAGTTCAGCCTCAAACTGAGCTACCGCGATGAAGCCTGCATCGTGGAGATCGTCTACAGCAAGGATGTCCCGCTGGACCCAACGGGCTCAGAGGAGACAGGCAACGCGCTCGAAGATGTCGAACACATTGAGCTGCACACCCTCTGGCTGCAGGTCCTCAAAAAGAAGATGGACCGGGTCTTCTTCAGGTTTGAAGGCGATCGCCGGATACTGGAAATGCGGACCTATCGACGCAGCGAGGGTCAGATCGGCCGGCATTGGCTCATGGGTTTGACAGCGCGGATGAGAGAAGACGTTAAGGTGGACATTATCCGAGACGAGAATGGCCACCCGGTATCTTGCGTCCTGCATGACCTGGTAACGGATAAAGTCCTGAAGCTGGATGCCGGTGGGACATTCGTCGTGGAAAGACTCGATGGAACACACACCTTCTACGACATCTATATGGAGTTCATTGACAAAATCTCACTGTCGAGTCCGGAACATCTTGCCATGATCTTCATTTCCTTGGAGCACGCCGGAATGCTCCAAGGCCAAGAGGTGAAAGTCAAGAAACGAAGCATCCTCGGCAAGTTAACGGACTCTATCAACAAAGTGGTCTTCCGCAGTCTGAATATTCCGCACGCGGATCGGATTGTGGATAGCCTTTACAAGGTTGTCGGGTGCCTTTTCCACCCCGTATGGGTAGGGTTCATATTGCTGTTTGGCCTATCCGGATTCATTGTGTTGGGTCAGGAGATCTCTGCGGTGCACGAACTGATTTCCAAACCAGCGCTTGCCATTTATAAAAACCCCTATCTCTTGATCGAGCTGTATGTCTTGATGACCCTGGTCGCTGTCCTGCACGAGTTTTGCCACGCTCTGACTTGCCGGCACTACGGTGGCAATGTGGACAGGATCGGAATCATGTTCTATCTAGCCATGATCATCTTCTTTGCCGATGTCTCTGCCACGTGGGCGTTCCGCAACAAATGGAAGAGGATAGCCGTGGCGGTGGCCGGCCCTGTACTTAATCTTGTCGTCATGTCGGTCTGCTTCTGGGTATGGCACTTTCAAAAGGGCCATGTTCCGCCGGAGCATTCCATCTGGTTTCTCCTGGGCTTCTTCTGCCTGTATTCGACCGTAATCAATTTCATGCCATTTATTAAGATGGACGGCTATTTCATGCTCACAGATCTGGTCGGTATTGCCACACTCAGGGAGAAGTCTTTTGCTTACATGCAGCAGAAGGTCCTTGCCGTTTTCGGTCGCGGACGAAAGGAGGACGAGCTTCATCCGAGCACAAAAGAGAAATGGATATTCTGGAGCTACGGTGTGTGCGGCATACTCTTTACTGCTCTATTCTTTGCTTTCCCTTTCATCATGTTCGCCCGCCATATGTCGAAAGACCATTCGTCCAAAGGCCTGATGATATTCCTGGGCGTCATGATAGCCCTCGCCCTGTACAATGCGGTGTACAGGGCCTATCAAATGGTAAACAATCGGTTGAACAGAGAAATTGTCATCAAATAATGCGGCTACTCGAGTCTTGCACTGGATTCGGCAAGGCTCCGCCCGAGATGGGCAGTGTCACATGGAGGTCATCGCGTGCATTACGATGTAATTTTGGTCGTCTCACCATTTGCCGTGCTCAACTGTCCGCTGGTGGGGCCGAGTGTCTTGGTGCCCCAGTTGCGGAAGAAGGGCATTTCCGCAAAACTTTGCTATGCCAACATCGTATTGGCATCTGAAATAGGTCCGCCGGTATACGATCGTTTCACTGACATAGACTATCCAGGAGGGGGAATGATAGGTGAAGCGCTCTTCAGCTCTTGGACGAGACCCGGGGAACCGGGACTTGAACATGCCAGACGGCAGATAGCCGAATTTCTGGACATCAAGGAGCGCACATCACCAACGGTTGGAGCCAAAGCAGTCAACCCGGAAATGGGGCAGTTACGGCATGACGTCGCCTTGTGTTTTGAGGCCATCCCTCGGTTTCTGGACAAGGTATGTACGGATATCCTGAGCCATTCGCCGGAAGTGGTTGGGTTCCATACGTCGGACCCCCATTTGACGAGTGCCATTGCACTTGCCAAACGTCTCAAAGCCGAGGCTCCCGATCTGGTAACCGTCATGGGCGGTCCATTTGCCACCAGCCCTATGGGAGAAGCCATCAGTAAGGCATGCGGCTTCTTCGACTTCGTGTTCTCAGGAGAGGCGGATTATGAGTTCCCCCAGTTCGTGGAGGAATTCCTCGAAAAAGGCGCTCTGCCTAAAGAGAACGTGATCGATTGCCCGCCGGTTCTTCATCTCGATGACGTAAGTGTACCGGACTATGACGACTATTTCGAGCAGATGGCCGACGCTTTTCCCTCGGAGCAAGACGGAAAGCATCTGGTGGCAGGAATGCTCTTCGAAGCGTCCCGCAGTTGCTGGTGGGGTGTGACGAATCCGTGTACATTCTGTGGCCTTGACTCGCCTTCTTCCCCTGCCAGGCGAAAGGACGCCAACAGGGTGTATGAGGAGATTCGCGTTCTTACGAAGCGCTACGGAATCAGCAAGCTCCACACCGCGGACGTGGCCTTCCCCAAAGAATACTATAGAACACTGTTACCAAAGCTTGCCGCATCGGACGACAATCATCTCGATCTGGAGTTGAACGTGCGGCCCGATTTACCCGTAGATGACCTGGATACAATGAAACAGGCAGGAATTACGGGCTTGTTGTCAGGTATTGAGTCTTTCTCCACCCTCGTGCTACAGAAACTCAACAAAGGAGTTACTGCTCGGCAGAATCTCTGTCTCCTGCGAGATTGTCGTTCCCGCGAGATCCAGGTGGCGTATGTCTTCCTCATGGGTGTTCCAGGGGAAGACCCGGAAGAGTATCGGACGATGACCAATCTGATACCCAAAATAGTACATCTGGAACCTCCCCGCTTCCTTTCGACGGTGGGAATCATGCGCACATCCGCTTACTTCTCTGAGCCGGAGAAGTACGGCATAACCAACATCCGTCCATCACCTATCTATCGTCTGATATTCGGTGACGAGGCCGATCTTGATGGAATCGCCTATTCATTCCTGGGAAGCATCCCTTCAGAATTCCTCAAGGATGATTCCCTACGAAAGGAATTTACCGCAACTGTCACCACTTGGTGCAATTGTTGGCGGGGAGGCGAGATTCTGCCAGTCCTGAGAAAAGTACCTGTCCTCAGAGGAATACAAGCTATTCAAGATACGAGGGGATGTGCTGTGCAGACGTTTTACTTCCCCGATGACGAGGAATTCGAGCTCCTCAATTATCTGACAACCCCACTCAGGAGGTTTGATTTGCCGGTACGGTTTGAGGACAGACTCGACAACCTCTTAAGGCGAAGCTTCATCGTTGAGCACGAAGGCTTCTTGCTCAGCATCGTCACCTCACCCAATGTCGGATCAGCAACTCCAGTGTGACAAACTGCCCACTGGCAAGGATCCTATTCAACGAAACGCGCATCCGGCCAATTGATTCGTTTAGCCACAACCCAGCCTGGCATCGCCAGGTAAGGACTCGCGAAATCGAGGCTGTGACAACCAACAGCCTGCCAACGTCAGGAAACAAGCGCACTTTGCCCAATACCCGTGAATGAATGGCATTCTGCGACAGTGAATCAAATTCATTCAAGGAAACTGCATTAAGGCCTGAATCCTCCCGCTAAGTTCTTCCACCGAACCAGCCACATCGGCAGGTTTTTGGGGCAGCGGTATAAGAATCTCGTTCTCCTTCTTCTCCACCACCTTCACGGTCATCCCTTCGGGGATCTCAATGCCGTTCTCGGCTAGAACCGCGCCGGGGTCATCGAGCAGTCTCTTCTTGAATTCTTCATCCTCCCAAGCTTGAGCTATGACCTTGGCATACTCTTTGCGCTCTTCAATTGTTTTCTTCATAAGGATCTCCTTTCAGGTTATTCAGGTTGAAATGAGTTGAAGTTGACCACGTTTGTCAGAATAGCACAGTTTCAGTCCGAGAGAAACCATATGGATTGCCACACTACCTCCCAACTCCTCAAGCCTCCGGTTCATCTGCCACCTGTCACTTACTGACGCAAGACGAAGCGACGGGACGTTAGACCACCCTGTCCGTTTAATGTGACATGATCGCCCGGTTCCTGCCCTAATAGCTATGGTATATTGCTTGGTTCCGCCTTAGGCAGATTATTTGGACTTTTTCAGAACCTACTCAAGCGAAATGCCTTTCAGTTTGTACTGACCCGTATCCTAAGCAAATTACCAGTGGAATCGGGCAACCGTAATCGTCCGAGTGAGGTGATAAGACTTTGCTTCTTCAAAACTTGACTATAGAGAAGACCGGATTGTAGGTCAAGATAAAACGACCACAAGTATGGCATTGGTCTGGGGGGCATCAAGCGTATTTAGCGTATTTTCAGAGAGGTTGGGAAAGGCCTATAAATATGGGTTGGCATGCTGCGAAATATTGGAAATCAAGGTCATTTTGGTCTAAGCCGGACATAGCTGTACGTCAAAGCCTCAGGCATTTTATAAAATCATGAAACATTTGCCTCGATTGGGTATTCAGGATCACAGTAAAGATGATTCACACAAAGTGGGCGTTGAGAATCCAACTTAGCTGGATAGATGGGTGGTTAACAATATGGGACGAGTTTGGCGGCGGCATTATCTGAAACAGATTTTCCCTTTTCCGAGCCACAAAAGCTGAGGGAGCAACCACTATATCTAGTGGTCGAGCCATTTTCAGACTGTTAACCCAAAAGTCACGTTTTCCTATATTAACCTTAAATTTTGGCCCACCCCATTACCGTTCAAGATTACATCTCCCAGTTGTAACCAGTTGTTGCCTGAAAATTCTATTTTTGATTTGAATTTGGTGTATTTCTATTTCTTTGAACCAGGTTATCCTCCCCTTCCTCAACCAATCGCAATCTCTATCATTTCCTTTTTCTTTTCTTTTTGTTGAGATTTTCTCTTAGAGTTCTGGAGCATTTAAATGTCACCACCCTTCTCGCTCTCAATTTCATATCACTGGCAGTCTGAGGATTTCTTCCTTTTCGCTCCGTCTTGTCTTTAACACAGAATTTGCCAAATCCAGTGATCAAAACATCCTCTCCAGATTCCAATGTGTGTTTGATAATTTATAGGAGGGATTCGACGATGATTCTGGATTCTTGTTTCTGGAGATCTAAGTTGTTGTAGATTGAGTCGATCAAGTTGGCCTTAGTGATGGGCATGGGGTGCGCTCCTTGGGGCGAATTTAGAATTTTCATGTATTTTTTTGAGAATCTTGAGAGAGATGTATTATAATTTTGATCTTTTGTCAAGAATATTTGGTAGTTATGGGAATAAAGATTGTACAGGGGATGAGGATAAAGGTAGTTCTAAGATAATGCGGAAAGGTGGTCAGGGTCATGGTGTGAAAGTGGTTCTATGTAAGGTGTATGTCAGCCTTTTGGTAGTGACGATTGTTTGATGTATTGTCAAGATAAGTCAGTATGGTGAAATTTTGAGATACCATCTGGATGTCCTCGGTTCAACTTCATCCGATCTCACCAATATCCATCATCTTTTTCATTAGCGATTTCTTCTGTATCTAGGCTTAAACACTCCGGGCAGCTGTCATAGAACTCACCTGAAAAACGGTCCTCGCAGAATAGGCATTCCATCTCTTTTCTTTTCCTTCCGCTGATCTCATCCTGGGCGTCATCGTTCAGGGAGAAATAGGCACTTACAGGGTTCGCGATGTCCATCGGATCGACGCGTCCCGAAAGCGCCCCAATCCCATACGTCAGGGATTGGTATCAATGGTAATCAGTAACCAGCCGGTTTCAGAAATTTTTACCGCCGCTCCCTTGTACACCTTTTCCCCCGCCTTCACCTTCACGTGCCAGATCCCGGCATGGGGATCTTCTTTAGCGCGGGCCAGGGCATTCTCCCCTGCCTCGTTGAACAGGCCGTTGGAAGAGGAAACCGCTTTTTGATTTCCGAGAGGGTTGACGCCCTGCGCTGTTCGATAATGTAAAATGGCGCTGCCTGCCCCGGTGTTGACCCTTTCAATCTCCTCTGTGGCTGCCGTCCTGTTGGCCGCGATGGCCAGACCTTCCTTGTCCATGATCAAGCCGATCAGGTTTCCGGATCGGCCCGTGATAGGCTTCAGTAAGCGGCGTGAAAGCTGCGTCAGGGTAATATCCCTGGATATGACCCCAAGGAGTTTTTCCGAGGCGTACACCGGATATGAAACCGTCACCATCATGCCTGCGCCCGCAAGATCTAGATAGGGCTGTGTCCAGCCGAAATTCCGGCCAGCAAAGTCTGCCGCCTTGTAGAATGCTTGTTTTGTTGGGGGCAGATTGTTCACTGCTTCAGCCAGGGGAAGATACGGGTAGACTAATAGGGCTTTGTTAACAGTGGTCATATAGACCCAGGAATATTGGAAAGTTTGGTAGGCCACTTTGAATAATGGAACTAGGGCGACAAAGGTTTTCAATTCCCTGGTTACATTGGGTGTGATGTTGCGGCCGTTGTAGAAAAGATAGGTGGGAACCGGTGCTTGATAGGTCGGCTCAGGGCCGCTTAGAAACGGGCGGAAACTCACGGTTTTCCCTTTTTCGAAGGCTTGTTTCATCCAAAGTTCCTTCTCTGTCTTGTCCATGGGTGGAGTCGCGTCGTAAATTCGGGCGTATTCATCGGCCAGTGCCTTGATGCTTTCGGCAACGTGCTCAAGGGTCAGTTCCAGGCTTCGTGAAAGCTGCAGGCTGATGGTGCCCAGGCAGTCGCCGGTTTCCGTGGCCCGAAGAGGCCCTTTGGCAGGAATCGCAAGGCAGAACAAAAAGATAAGAATGAAAAAACCAAACCGTTTTCTGAAACATTGCAGCATGGCCTTATCTCCGGTAAGGATAATTATTGTCTGAATGAATGTGGGTGGTGAGAAGTGCCTTTTTGGCAACCGGATCGTCCTGTTAAATGTTCTTGAGCAAATCATCCAGGCTCAGTACAGGTTGAATATCGATTGCTGCATTCAACTTTGCAAAGAGAGGTTCGTTTATTGCTGTCATCCGAACCTGGTCCGACTCCTCAAAGACGACCATCCCTCCCCGCTTCCCATCCTGCATATAAAAATAGGCTGCTTCCGGTTGCACTTGATCGATCAGTTCTTTGATTGCCTCCGATAAGGAGCCGTCAGTCTTAGCCTCGTTGCCCTTTTCGACGGGGATTGTAAATCTCAACATTAAACGCATAATCTCCTCCAAAATGTCTCCAATTAGGGTGAACCGTAAAGGGATCAGGTCTTCCCTTGACTCTTGCCCTGCTTTTCTTACTCGACCACAAGAGGCTTTCCCCCGCGCCCATTATTGTGCGACGTTTGTCAGATTATAAGCTACCCAAAAGGCTTTCGGATCTTTCCCTGCAATTGGGCAGCCTTCTGTGCTACTCCATACGGGTTTTGCGTGGCATGTCACTTTAATGCCCTAATCAAGCTGTGACACCGCTTTCAGCACTTTTTTCCTGGCACGCATGTTTTGCTGCAAACTATCCGCAGGTGCTATTTCAATGCATCGTTAAGCTGTTGTAATAATTCGTCACTCACCTCAAGTGATACGAGCATGACACCAGTAATCTCTCCATCGCTATTTCTAACAGGTGTTTTATAAGTCAAGAATCGTGCAGGAACACCATCTTTGGAAGCAACTTCTACGCCGGCAGCCAGACATCCTGTATCCATCGCCTCTTTTTCCAGCTTACGATACTCTGCTGCCCCTTCGTGCCAGCCAACACTTTCGTCATAGTCGGTCTTACCGGCCATCTGGGAAAAATCATCAAAGCCGGCGATCTTAACTGCTTCATTATTTACCCATAAAAAGCGGCCTTCTTTATCTTTACAGGCAATTACACCAGGCAGTTGTGAAAAATCCATTGAATCATGTGTGCTCATAGTCTCTCTCCTCTCTTAGCCCGGATATTCCGGGGGTTCATCGTTCACCCTTTCTTTCGCGTTGGGCCAATCCATCTAATGGTGAATTGTGGGTGATAAAAACTGCCCTTTTTCTTTTGGATTATATATAATTTGCCCTTGTAATGTCAACGGCGGGATGTTTGCCACCAGGGCCACGTCATTAAAACAGGTAATTGACTGAAATAAATAAAGTTATTGGTTTATAAAAATCATGAAAATTCCAAGCACCAAATTTCAAATAAATGACAAACCTCAAACATCTCAAACAAATCTCAATGACCGAAATTCAAAATCCAAAACTGCTTAGATTGATGAAGAGATACCCACTAAATTATTGACATGGTTTGGTTTTTAAGATTTATGATTTGGGTTTTGTTCGTAATTTGATCCCGCGATGCGCGGGATTGTAATTTGTTATTTTAGTGCGGTAACCGGTAAAGCAAATCGCTTCTATCCCCGCAGTGCCGCAGGGTTATGCTTGACTTTGACGTTTCCCTGTGTTTGCCCCGGATACATGCTCTCTTATAAGCGCCGCCTTTCGACTTTTCAGCGGGATCGGATCAGGACGGAAACTTTTCAAAGGACGAACGTCCAACTTCGAATGAAATGGCAACCGAGAATCCATGAATGTCACAAAAATCCTTACTGGATTGTAATGTTCAGGAAAGGTTTTTGAAAGAATAGTGTAGTATTTTGTTCCCACGAGGCACCTGAAAGGACTTTACCGTGAAAAAATATCATACAGGGAAGGGGGCGATTGGGTCAGGCTGAAAAGGAGTTATTATATTTAGCAAGACAGGGGAGGGAGATGAAACATTCAACCTCAAAATTGAGTATTTTTTTTATAAG
>JAERTK010000228.1 GCA_016844935.1 Desulfobacteraceae bacterium
TGCATGGGGCAGAATAAATCGGACATAATTTGAAATTAATCCCCCCACACTTCCGCCATTAAAAATGGAGGACAGTGAAATGGGAAAACGAGTCAATTGGGATAAAGTCCGTGAGCTTGAAAAGATGATAAAGGGTCAGGGATTAAAGCTTGCTGATGGATCACGGAAGTATGGGATTCCACTCTGGCAGCTTTATGCTCTCAGCCGGGACAAGAAAAATGGCCAGGCATCAACAGTTGCCGAAACGGAAAATGAAAGCACTGAAATTTCGAATGCACAAGACCAAGATAAACCTGAAGAAAAGAGAGTACATTCTGACGTCTTCAGTGAATCCCCCCTACCTGAAGAAGTACAGCAATTGATCCTGGGATACCGGGGAAAGAACCCGGAAATCGGTTTTAAAAGGATTGAAGACCACCTTAAAAGAGACCACCTGGTTGTTGTGAGCCGGAAACAGATTCGGCATGTGCTTAAAATTCATGGCGTTCTTGAAAATCATGATTCCAGCTTTGATGTTTCGGACAAGCCCGCCAAAGGAGCGCGACGGTTTGAAGCCGGTTATGCCGGCGAACTTTACCAGATGGATGTGACATATGTTTACCTGACAGGGATTCCGGTTTTGTACCTGGTTGTGATCGTGGATGATTACAGCCGTTTCTGCGTGGGTGCTGAGTTATGCCACGACCAGAAAGGGGAAACCCTTATCGGGGTTTTACACAACGCCTGTATCCGCCACGGACAGCCGGCTAAACTCCTGACGGATCAGGGAACGGGTTTTTACAGCTGGAGTGCGCGTCAGACCTTGTTTCAGCAGTACCTGGACGATCATAAAATCGAGCACATCGTTTGTGAGCCCCACAGCCCACAAACACAGGGAAAAGTGGAACGTCTGAATCAGACCATTAAAAAGGAATGTTTTTCACGCGCCCGATTCAACAGTTTCAGCGAAGCGGTCACAGGGATTGCCGACTACATTCGGGTGTATAATTTTGGACGACCTCACCAAGGGATCGAAGGCTTTCGACCGGCAGACCGGTTTTATGGGGTCATAGGAGAAAGAAGCCGAATCGAGTCTGATCTGATGGGTAAGGAGGTGGATTTTTCCAAGGGGTACTGCATATTTAAGGTTCAAGACCATTGTGTCAGTGTGGTAAACTCACCGGAAGGGATTGCTGTTCTGATGGATGGCAAATTACTTCAGGAGGTTGCCGATGAGCGTCTGCATTGAAACATACAAACAGATGAATCTGGTTGAGTTTTTGGCCGAGCATTACGGACTGATATTCAAAAAAAGCGGATCGGGCTATGTGGCCAAAAGCCCATTTGGTGAGGATAAAACACCAAGTTTCTTTGTTCGCAAGCTGGGGAACCGCTGGCTGTTCAAGGATTTTTCCAGCGGTCTGGGCGGAAGCATCATTGATCTTGTGGGTCACCTGGAACAGTTGTCGGGTGTTGGCGCCATCCTTCATCGTCTGGAACAGCTGGCGGAGGGTTTTTCCGCATCGGTTCCATTGGAAGAAAAGTCCTCGGAAACCAGCCGTAATTATGATGTGGATCAGCTTTATAGCCGATTTCGCAAGCAGGACCCTGATGCATGCCGCCGTTACCTGATCAGTCGTGGAATTGAAAAAGAACTGGTGGAAGAACTGATCACTGATGGAGAGGTTCTCCACAACCACTACCAGGGGAAGTCGTACTGCTGTTTTGCGGTTCGAAACAGTTCAGGGCGTCTCCAGTGCCTGGACAATCATGAAATTGACGGTCCGGGAAAGTTCGTTCTGGGCACAAAGAGCGTTTACAGTCGGGACTGGAAGCACCTGTCCCATGCAACAGAGGCGTACATTACTGAGGGAGTCATCGACTATTTGAGCATGAAAACCATGGAAGGGAAGGATATTGTGGGTATTGCCCTGCTGGGTAATCAGCTGATATTCGAACCGGGCCTGCTCTCCGGCTGTTCTCGAATTATCTCGGCCTTGGATGAGGATCGGGGTGGTACTTCCGCGTTTGTGGATCTGGAGGAATACTATCCCGATAAAAAAGTCACACAGTATCCCCTTCGAAACTGCAAAGATCCCAATGGACTGCTGCAGTCCGGAAGCCGCTTCAGGCGTTTGTCTCCGGATGAAAGACTGTCGCTTTACCGGGCATTCCAGAGCTCCGACAACCGAAGCGAACTGGCACGGAAGTGGGGTCTGGACCGCTCCCATATGTACACCATTGTTCGTGACGTGGAAGAGATGGTGATCGCGGGGTTGTCCAGCCGTCGTCCAGGTCGGAGACCCATGGATCAACCGCAAAGCCTGACAGACGCCTGGCAGCAGATCGAGGACCTCAAAGAACAAAATAAAAACCTGAGCGTGGAACGGGATGAATCCATCTGCCGGGAGGAGTTTTTAAAAATACGGCTGAAATGGTCTGAAATCGAGAATGCCGAGTTTCGTGGCGAACCCTTTGACGAAAAAACAGGTGTTTTGAGAAAGAAACAGATAAAAAAAAAGAGAAGGAAGAAACGGTAGCCATGTTGGACAGCCTGCAAAACCGGTTTCAAAACCTGCTGCTGCGACAGATTTACGATGCGGGTTGTCACAGCCGCAGTCAGCTGTATCAATGGCATAAAGCCATACTGGACCGTAAGGCCAGGGCGTCAAAGATCCTTGATGAGAGGCTCGTCGAAGATACGGCCCGGGTTATTTCGGACTTTCCACATTTTGGCGGTGCCAAAGGTCAGGCCTATATGCTTTATCACGGTATCGGCCTGATCGGTCAGAAAGCTTATGACGGCACTAAAAAGAAAGTTAAACGCGTGTTGATCCAGGAAGTAAGTCACCGGGATTTACCCCAAACCTGTAATGCCTACGATCATATCCAGCCGGAGGGAATTGGTGAGATATGGGCGGAAGATTTTACACAACTGGCTGTAAATGGTGTTCGATTCAAGGTGGCAATTTTAATTGATGTTTTTGATCAGTACATTCTCGGATGGTCCGTATCCAGACGGGCAACCGAAGGGCTTGTTGCTGTTCCCGTTCAGCAGGCGCTTAAGGCAAACGGCGGTAGACCACCTACGAAGTTCCTTCTGGAGGACAACGGTACTCAGTATGTTTCCGAGGGCCATCAACAACTACTCAAAGCCCATGAAATCGTCAGTCGCAACATTCCCGCCTGCACACCACAGTATAACGGGTCCGTGGAGTGTGGCGGCAAGGAGTTCAAGAACCTCTTTTATAATGTATGGGAACGTCTTGAAACAAACCATACGGATAAAGAAAAAAGCCTTGATGAACGCGTTCATCGAGCCATAGAGGATACGGTTCATTTGGATAATTTCCAGATCCCCCGCCCGGCACTGGGTGGGGTTACACCGGCCGATGTTCACCTTGGATTACAGCAACAGCGACAAAAGGATATTGTACGATATCGTGAAGAGCAGGAGGTCAAAAAAACATCTAAACCGCTTTCACGCCCGATCTGGGATGTGATCAAGCAGGGTGTCCAGGCAGAGCTTATGAGCACAAAGGAGGTGCTCACCAAGCTTGCCTTTTTCGGAATGCGACCTTTGAGAAGGATCGCAAAAATCAACCAGGAGGTGCGGGGTAATTAGTACCTTTTTTTGTCCGTTTTTTCTTGCGCCAGTGCAATTATGCGACGAATCACAGAAATGACTTGACAAACGCAGTTGGTAGACCTAATGTTCAAAGACTAAGTAAATAAATTGACTGAATTTATTAAATACGTAACCAAAATGATTTTAACACCCAGCCATATCGTCATTATCAACGCAGCAGGGATTCTCGTATCCTTGTTGCTTCTACTCCTTTTGGTCGGGACGACCAAGCCATGACCTGATAATGACGTAGCAACCCAAACAGATTTTCCCTTCAACCGTTATCAGGTCTTCCTGATAACGGTTTTTTTTTGGGCCAAAACAGGATTTTTTTCATTTGGGAGTATTTCTGGAGAAAAATGATGGAAAAAGATATTTTCGTTTACGACACTACCCTTCGTGATGGCACTCAGGGCGAAGAAGTGACCCTTTCAGCGGAAGATAAAATGCGAATTGCCAGAAAACTGGATGACTTCGGGGTCCATTATATTGAAGGGGGATGGCCCGGAAGTAACCCGAAAGATGAGCGCTTTTTTGAAATGGCCAAACAGGTCGATTTCAAGAACGCCCGTCTGACGTCATTTAGCTGCACCCGTCACGCCAACATACGCCCGGAGGAAGACAAAAATATCCGTGCCCTTTTAAAAACCGAAACGGACACCGTTACCATTTTCGGAAAAAGCTGGGACCTTCACGCCACCCGGATTTTGGGCGTTTCACTGGATGAAAACCTATTGATGATCGAAGACTCGGTGGCGTACCTGAAAAAACAGGGCCGCCAGGTTATTTTCGATGCTGAACATTTTTTTGACGGATACAAAAATAATCCCGAATACGCCCTTAAAGCCATTTCCGCCGCTGAAGTGGGGGGCGCCGATTTTATCGTTTTGTGTGATACCAATGGGGGCAGTATGCCCCATGAAGTGGGCGCCATCATGAAACAGGTCAACCGCAGGTGTCAGACGAAGCTGGGGATTCACACACATAATGACTGCGGTCTGGCGCTTGCTAATTCCCTGGTATCGGTTCAGGAAGGGGCAAGTATGGTTCAGGGCACCATCAACGGCTATGGGGAACGGTGTGGAAATGTAGATCTCATAAGCGTTGTGGGGAACCTTCATTTTAAGCTGGGCGCTCAATGCGTTTTTGAAAAAAGCGTTGGCCAATTGACCGAACTCTCGCGTTTTGTGAGTGAAGTGGCCAATATCCCCCCTCGGAATCAGCGTCCCTTTGTGGGAAAAAGCGCATTTGCTCACAAGGGCGGGGTGCATGTGAGTGCCGTGGCGAAGCTCCCTGAGGCCTATGAACACATTTCCCCCGAACAGGTGGGTAACCGTCGCCGCGTTCTGGTGTCGGATCTGTCAGGCAAGAGCAATATCGATTTCAAGTCCTGCGAAATGGGCATCAAACTGGGCGGAAACGGTTATGGCAGTGAAGATATTGTCCGGGAAATAAAGCGTTTGGAAGACGAAGGCTACCAGTTTGATGCGGCTGAAGGGTCCCTGGAATTGCTCATCAAGAAGGTGACGGGCCAGTTTAAAGAACCTTTTTCCCTGGAATCATTGCGTGTGACCACTGAAAAGGATCGTGATCAATGCAGTTCGTCGCAGGCGACCATCAAAATAGCCGTAGGGGATGAATACGAGATCACGGCTGCCGAAGGTGAAGGCCCGGTGAACGCCCTTGACAATGCCCTCAGAAAAGCGCTCACGAAATTTTTCCCGGAGATCAATGAAATGGCCCTGGTGGACTTTAAAGTCCGCGTCATTGACGGGGGTGGTGCCACGGCAGCCAAAGTGCGCGTCCAGATTGAATCCAGGGACACACGGGAGATCTGGTCCACCATCGGTGTATCGGAAAACGTTATTGAAGCCAGCTGGCAGGCCCTGGTGGACAGTGTGCAGTACAAACTTCTGAAAGACTCAGGCCCGTCTTGAAAAATAGAGGAAACGATTTATGGAAACCCATCAAGCTAACAGGAGGAACGCCGCCACAGATTCAGCATTCAATGTGAATCCGTGGAGGGTCCTTATGGCGGAATAAACGGTGAAGAAAACCCGCGAATCGTTTGTTGCCGGTTGAAGGAATAGATTTTTTTACCTGTATTTTGTCATGAGGAGAACGATCAATGGAAGAACGCATTATTTTTTTTGATACCACTTTGAGGGATGGAGAACAGTCCCCCGGCGCCAGCATGAACGGCGCCGAAAAACTCAGAATTGCCAGCCAGTTGGAAAGACTGGGGGTTGACGTGATGGAGGCGGGTTTTCCCGCTTCATCCCCAGGCGATTTTGAATCGGTGCAGATGATTGCCCATAAAATCAGGAACGTTGAAATCGCAGGCCTTGCAAGGACGGCCAAAAACGATATCGATCAGGCATGGGCGGCAGTTCGGGACGCGGCCCGCCCCAGGATTCACACTTTTATTGCAACATCTGATATCCATATGAAATACAAGCTTAAAATGACCCGTGAGGAGGTCATTAATGAAGCGGTGGAAAGTGTGAAATATGCCAGAAGCCTTTGTGACAGTGTTGAATTTTCCACGGAAGACGGCACCCGCTCAGACCGGGATTTTCTCTGTCGCGTATTTGAGGCGGTCATTGCAGCTGGTGCGACCACCATCAATCTGCCGGATACGGTGGGGTATACTGTGCCCGAGGAATTCGGCGAGCTGGTGAGGTATGTGCGTGAGCATACCCCCAATATCCATCAGGCCGTCATGAGTGTTCATTGCCACAATGATCTGGGGCTGGCCACGGCCAACACCCTGGCAGGAATCAGGGCAGGTGCTCGTCAGGCCGAGGTGACCATCAACGGTATCGGCGAGCGGGCCGGGAACACGTCACTTGAAGAGATGGTCATGACCCTTTATACCCGCAGGGACCAGATGGCCCTGGACTACGGCATCAAGACTCAGGAACTTCATCCCACCAGCCGTCTGATTTCCATGATTACCGGGATTGTGGTACAACCCAACAAAGCCATTGTGGGTGCCAATGCTTTTGCCCATGAAGCAGGCATCCATCAGGACGGCGTACTGAAGAATCCCATGACTTATGAAATCATGAGTCCGGATACGGTGGGTCTTGCCGGCAATCGTATGGTCATCGGAAAACATTCTGGACGTCACGCCTTTCAGGATAAATTGCGCCAGATGGGATATGAATTGTCCCGGGAAGAATTAAACGGTCTTTTTGCAAAATTCAAATTGCTGGCGGACAAGCGAAAAGAGATTCTGGAGGAAGATATTGAAGCGCTGGTGGCCGAAGAAATTCTTCGGGTTCCGGATGTTTATGAGCTCCTTTACCTGAATGTGGTAAGCGGCACCGTAGCGGTTCCCACGGCCACCGTGAAATTGAAAATCAATGATGAAGAGGCCCAGAGCGCCGGTTTCGGCGTGGGGCCCATCGATGCAGCCTTTAACACCATTGTTAAAATGACGGGGAGTAACGCCAAATTGATGCGGTTTTCCGTAAACGCCATCACCGGGGGTATGGATGCCCAGGGAGAAGTGACGGCGCGCCTTCAGGAGAATGGATTCGTGACTTTGGGAAAGGGTACCGATTCCGATATTATCACCGCCAGTGCAAAAGCTTTCGTCAACGGATTGAACCGCCTGGAGCATCTGAAGCAGAATCCCAGGTTGTCTCCTAATGAAGCTGTCAGTTAAATTCAGGAGGTAATGAATAAATGAGCATGACAATCACGGAAAAAATTCTTTCGGCCCATGCGGGGAAGGCATCTGTTCGGCCGGGAGAGCTCGTCCAGGTTCAAGTGGATCTGGCTTTGGCCAACGACATCACAGCCCCTCTGGCCATCAAGGTCTTCCATGAACTGGGTGCTACCTCGGTTTTTGACCGGGAAAAGGTCGCCCTTGTGCCGGATCACTTTGTTCCCAACAAGGACATCCCTTCCGCCCAGCAGGCCAAAATCATGGAGGAATTCGCCTATCAATATGATATAAAACATTATTTCAAGGTGGGGGAAGCAGGGATAGAGCATGTGATTCTGCCGGAAAAAGGACTTGTGGTTCCGGGAGATCTGGTCATCGGAGCGGACAGCCATACCTGCACTTATGGTGCCATGGGCGCTTTTTCAGCAGGGGTCGGCAGCACCGATCTGGGGGCCATTATGGCCACCGGTAAGACCTGGCTCAAGGTCCCCGAGGCCATCAAGGTGGTGTATGAGGGGAAATTGCGCCCCTGGACCAGTGGTAAGGATTTAATTTTATTCACCATCGGTCGGCTGGGGGTTCAGGGCGCCCGTTACAAGACCCTGGAGTTTACGGGAAGTGCCATTGCGGATCTCCATATGGATGATCGGTTCACCATGGCCAATATGGCGGTGGAAGCAGGTGCCAAGAACGGTATTTTTGCGCCCGATGATCAGCTGCGCGCCTATGTGGAAGGAAGGACAGACCGGGAAGGGATTTATTTAAAAAGCGATTTGGACGCGCAATATGGTGAAGTGGTTCAAATTGATGTGGGTGAAATTGAACCCCAGGTGGCCTGCCCCCACTCACCGGACAATGTGTTGCCCGTATCTTCCGTGGATCCGGTGCCCCTGGACCAGGTCTTTATCGGTTCCTGCACCAATGGGCGAATGGAAGACTTAAGGGTTTCGGCCGGTATTTTAAAAGGGCGAAAAGCTGCTCGGAAAACCCGGCTGATTGTCATCCCGGGTTCTCCCGCCATCTACAAAGCGGCCATGAAAGAAGGAATTTTTGAAATACTGCTGGATGCCGGTGCGGTCATCGGCCCCCCCAGTTGCGGCCCCTGCCTGGGCGGACATCTGGGAATCCTGGCCAAGGGAGAAAAGGCCCTGTCCACCACCAATAGAAATTTTATCGGCCGGATGGGTCATAGTGAGAGTGAGGTTTATCTGGCCAGCCCGGCGGTAGCCGCGGCCTCCGCGGTCCTGGGTCGGATCGGCAGCCCGGAAGAACTTTGATTGCAGATTCTGGAAGGGAATATAAAAACATGAAACTGAAAGGTAACGTCTGGAAATTCGGGGACCATATCGACACGGATTTGATTATCCCCGCAAGATTTTTAAATGTATCGGACGAAGATGAATTGGCAAAAAACTGTTTTGCGGACCTGAGGCCCGATTTTGCAGAAAAGGCGAAACTGGGAGGCATCATCGTTGCCGGAGAAAATTTCGGCTGCGGGTCTTCCAGAGAACATGCGCCCATTGCCATCAAGGCGGCGGGTATCCACTGTGTCATCGCCAAAAGCTTTGCCAGGATTTTTTATCGAAATGCGTTTAATATCGGTCTCCCCATCCTGGAGGCGCCGGAGGCAAACGATCTCATTTTGGAAGGTGACCAAATCAGCGTCGATCTCGTTTCAGGGGAAATTAAAAACCAAGCAGATGGGTCGGTCATCAAGGCAATGCCCCTGCCGCCCTTCATGCGAGCCATGGTGGAATGCGGTGGTTTGGTGCCATACATAAAACAGCAGAGCAAGCGTCGGAAATGATTTTTTCTGCGTACGGGCGAATCATTATTCGCCCCTACAAAAGGGGGTGTTTACCATTAAACTCACAGGAACAGACATATTTTTAAAAGCGTTGAAAGATGAAGGGGTGGATACCATTTTTGGGTATCCCGGGGCGGCCGTTATCGATATTTACGATGCCCTGGTGAAAACGGATTTCAAACATATCCTGGTTCGTCATGAGCAGGGAGCTGTCCATGCGGCCGATGGATATGCCAGGGCTTCGGGTAAGGTGGGCGTCTGTCTGGTGACGTCCGGACCGGGTGCTACCAATACGGTCAGCGGCATTGCCACGGCCCATGCGGATTCAATTCCCCTTGTCCTGTTTACGGGGCAGGTACCCACCGGCCTCATTGGAAACGATGCATTTCAAGAGGTTGATATTGTTGGGATTACCCGGCCATGCACCAAGCATAACTATCTGATTACAAAGATTGAGGATTTGGCTGGAACCATTCGGGAGGCATTCCATATTGCCAGGAGTGGCCGGCCGGGCCCGGTGCTGGTGGATCTTCCAAAGGATATGATGTCATCTCAAACGGATGTGAAACCGGCCAAAGCGGTCAAACTGAAATCCTATCAACCCAATTACAAACCCAATATGCGACAGTTGACTAAAGTGGTGGCGTTGATCAAAAAGGCCAAAAAGCCTTTAATCCTGGCGGGCGGTGGTGTCATCCTTTCGAAGGCGGCCCAGGCATTGCATGCGTTTGCCGAAGCCATTGAATCCCCGGTGACAACGACCCTCATGGGTTTGGGGGGATTTCCAACGGATACACCCAAATGGCTGGGCATGATCGGCATGCATGGCACCTATCGTGCCAATATGGCCTCTGGAAACTGTGATTTGATGATTGCCGTAGGCGTTCGTTTCGATGATCGGGTCACCGGAAAAATAGATGCCTTTGCTCCGAAAGCCAAAATTGTTCACATTGATATCGATCCAACCTCCATTCGAAAGAACATCCCTGTTGCCATTCCCGTGGTGGGTGATTGTAAACAGACACTGGAAATGCTCAATGAGCTCATAAGGGACCAGGAGGCGGGTGTTTTTAACGGGTCTCGCCAGGTCTGGTTTGAACAAATCGGGGCGTGGAAGAGCACCAAGAAGCTGGATTATGAACAGCAGGAGGTGATCAAGCCCCAATATGTCATTGAGGAACTCCACCGGCTTACAAAAGGTGAGGCCATTATTACCACGGAAGTGGGGCAGAACCAGATGTGGGCGGCCCAGTATTACCATTTTGACCGACCCAACTGTTTTATTACCTCGGGTGGCTTGGGCTGTATGGGGTTCGGATTACCCGCTGCCATTGGTGCTCAAATGGCATGCCCGGACAAGCTGGTGGTGGACATTGCCGGTGATGGGAGTATTCAGATGAATATCCAGGAGCTTGCAACAGCGGTTCAATATGGGCTCCCTATTAAAATCGTGATTCTTAACAATGGGTACCTGGGGATGGTAAGACAATGGCAGGAACTTTTCTACGACAAATGTTACGCTGGAACCTGCATGGAGCATGCCCCTGATTTCCTGAAGCTGGCTGAAGCCTACGGTGCGGTGGGACTGCGGGCCACCCGGCCCGAGGAGGTTGGGCCGATTCTTCGTGAAGGGCTTTCCAGCCCCCGGACCGTAATAATGGAATTCAAGGTGGAAAAAGAGGAAAATGTTTACCCGATGGTTCCGGCAGGTGCGCCCATTACTGAAATGTTGTTGGTTTAGGAAACTTTTGCCCGTTCGTTGTTGGCATTTGGGGAGAAACCATGAATCAAAATAGTTTGGAAAAACATATCCTGTCTCTCATGGTGGAGAACCGGCCCGGGGTTCTTTCTCGCATTGTGGGTCTTTTCAGCGGCAGGGGATTTAATATTGAGAGCCTTTGTGTGGCTGAAACCGCTGAGGCCGATGTGTCAAGAATTACATTGGTTACTTGCGGAGATATGGGCGTCATTGAACAGATCAAGAAACAATTAAACAAACTGATTAATGTTATCAAGGTGGTGGACTTTACGGATACGCCTTTCGTTCAACGTGACCTGGCGTTGATTAAAGTCCGGGCCAAGCCGGAACACCGGGCCGAAATTCTGAGGATCACGGATATTTTCAGAGGAAGAGTGGTGGATGTGGGATCGGAATACTATACCCTGGAGGTAACCGGGGATCTGGATAAAATCGATGCTATCCTGGGCTTGCTGAAGCCCATGGGCATTAAGGAAATTGCGAGGACGGGCACCATTGCACTGCCTCGTGAAAAAAGAAAATAAGGAGCATGGAAAATGGCGAAGATTGATTTTGGCGGCACCATTGAAGAGGTGATTACATCAGAGGAGTTTACCCTCGAAAAAGCACAAAAGGTTCTGGAAAATGAAACGGTAGCCGTATTGGGGTATGGCGTTCAGGGGCCGGGTCAGGCCCTCAATATGAAAGACAACGGTATCAAGGTCATTGTTGGGCAGCGTGAGGGGAGTCCATCCTGGGATCTTGCTGTGGCGGATGGTTTTGTGCCGGGAGAAACCCTTTTTCCGCTGGAAGAAGCGGCCAAGCGTGCCACGGTAATTCAGTACCTGGTCTCCGATGCCGGTCAGGTTGCCACATGGCCCATGCTTAAGACTTGTCTGAATCCAGGGGATGCGCTCTATTTTTCTCACGGTTTTGGGGTCACCTACAAGGCGCAGACGGGTATCGTTCCCCCGGAAGATGTGGATGTGATCCTGGTGGCCCCCAAGGGGTCCGGAAAAACGGTTCGCAGGAATTTTCTGGCCGGCAGTGGCATCAATTCCAGCTATGCCGTATTTCAGGACCATACGGGCCGTGCTAAGGAGAGAACCCTGGCCCTGGGTGTGGCCATCGGTTCGGGGTATCTGTTCCCCACCACCTTTGAAAAAGAGGTGTACAGTGATTTGACCGGTGAACGGGGGGTGTTAATGGGATGCCTGGCGGGTGTTATGGAAGCCCAGTATGACATTCTGCGAAAAAATGGCCACAGTCCCAGCGAGGCATTCAACGAAACCGTAGAGGAGTTGACCCAGAGCCTCATCCGGTTGGTGGCGGAAAACGGCATGGACTGGATGTTTGGGAACTGTAGCACCACGGCCCAGCGGGGGGCGCTGGACTGGCGTGGGAAATTCAAAGAAGCCGTTGTTCCCGTATTTGACGAACTCTATGAAAGCGTCAAATCAGGAAACGAAGCCCGGATTGTTTTGGAAGCCAACAGTCGTGACGATTATCGGGACCGATTGAATGAGGAACTCAGGGAAATCGGGGAATCCGAGATGTGGCGGGCCGGAAAGTCGGTTCGCGCTCTGAGGCCGGAAAACCGAAACGGATGATTGATCTAAAAATCGCCATGGTTTGCATGCATTCCGTTCTGGGTGATATGGATGGGAACCTGGGTCGGATTGTGCAGTTTGCCGAAACAGCGGCAAGGGAGGGCGCTCATATGATCTGCTTTCCCGAAACCGCTGCCACCGGTTATGCGCTGAAAGCGCCCGAGAAGTACTGTAACGCCCAAGACACGCGCCTCATGATGGATCGTCTGATTCAACTGGGGCGGGATATGAAAATAGTGTTGGTTGTCGGGTTAATTGAGAATTCGGGCGGAAGAAAGCCTTACATCGCGCAACTGATCACCGGCCCGGAAGGCCTCATGGGCACATATCGGAAAACACACCTGTCTCCCACTGAGAGTGAAATCTATGGGGCGGGAAAATCCATCGGCGTTTTTATTTACGGCGGCTGGTGTTTTGGTCTGCAACTCTGTTATGAAGCGCATTTCCCTGAGATCAGCACAAAAATGGCCCTCTCGGGGGCAGACCTGCTGCTGATACCCCACGCATCACCCCGAAGTGAGCCAGCGGAAAAATTTGAAAGCTGGATGCGCCACCTTCCTGCGCGGGCCTTTGATAACGGCGTTTTTGTGGCGGCCTATAACCCGGTGGGTGGAAATGGTGGCGGGCTTTCATTTCCAGGGGTCGCCC
>JAERTK010000229.1 GCA_016844935.1 Desulfobacteraceae bacterium
ACGTTAACATTTGCCGAAAAGGGAGATTGAGCACTCAATCAAATTTACAAAAGCTTTACAACAATTTTCGGAATCAACAAAATTTCTTTACATTCATTGTTTATATTACACTCAAAACCGCGGGGGATTGTCCCCCGGGAAACAACAACCCAATAAACCAAGGAGGACCATCATGAATTTGAAACTCAGTAAAAAGATCGGTACGGGAATAATGGCTTTTTTGCTCACCATATGCTTCATTCCTGCAATTTCGGGGGCGTTCGCACCCGGAGAGGGAAGGCAACACATAGGTTTTCACGGGGAAGGCTATCACCGGCCCGCCCTGGGAATCTGGCGGGATTCGCAAATGATCAAAAAACTGGGCCTCACAGAGGAGCAGGTGAAACAGATCCGGGATGAGGATTTTACCTTCCGTGAAAAATGCCTGCCCCTCAAAGCACAACTCGACGGCTTACGATTGCAAATGGATAAAGCCTTTTCCCAGGACGTGGTTGACGATACGATCGTTCTTAAAACAGCGAAAATGATTTCAGACGTAGAGGGAAAACTGTTTGTTCTGAAAATAGAAACCGTTTTAACGCTTGGGAAAATTCTAAATGCGGATCAAATCAAAAAGATGAAGCTCTATAGGATGAAGCATAAAAGGAAAGACATGAAACAATGTCGAAAACAGCTCTCAAACCCATTTATGAAAAAAGTTGATGATCTGTAGCTCATTTGGGCCGAATTGGAAAAGGTCAACGCTGGTAAAGGAGAAAAAACAATGAAAGGCAAGGTAAGACACATCCTAGACGTCTGGGGTTACTATCGCCTCTCAACCCTACTCCTCCTGATGATCGTCCTTTTGGTTTTTGCAGGGTTTGTATGTTCATCAGCCAGCGGAGACCTGCTTCGGCATGAATCCCTAGCCAAAGTGTTCCGATGGGCAGATGGCCCTTTTGACCGGAAGGCTTCACTTGACATGCGAGCAGCAGACACAAGTTCAGTCCGTCATAAAATCTTCACATGAAAACTGAAATGGCGGATATGCGACCATAGGACCGGATTTCATCCCACCCAGGAACGGGTATCGGACCTATGGCAATGCCCATATAAAAGGCGGCCTTGATCCAGGGCCCTCTAATCACAATGATTTTAAACGGACTCAGAACCTTTTGGGATCGTGAATTAGCGGGGGGGATTTTTCCGGGAAAGTCCGGGTGTGGCATTGCTGGACCAAGTGAAGGAGGACTCTCGAGACGGCACATGCAACCGATGGAAATAGTCTCCTACACCCATTCTTCCTTATGAAAGTGTTGTCTAATTTTGGATTGGCTCTCCCAAGGACTATAACACGTCCCATCACTTCCCACAGGCGATAAAAATCCTCGTAATTTTGTTGCGTAAAAATAGCATTATGGTGTAGCATAATTCGTATTATTGTCAGACTTTTCCAGGTTGATACCAACACCACAAAACCGGGGCGGTTTCAGTACCACTTTCAGAGTTCATACTGATTTTTGGTTTCAATGCGAACGCCGATATCGCCCCACCATGACACTTTGTTTAGTCCAGCATTTTTTCTTTGCTCCATTCGTTTAGCAAGCTCTTTTTTTATACCATAACGATCTCCGTCCAGAAAGGTCAATAGTAGATCCCCCGAGTCATGACGGCTTAATTCACAATTTTGATTGCTGAACATGGTCGTTCTGATCGTGGACAAGACACACTTCCAGTCTTCGGGGCTTTGCCATTCACGGCAGCAAAAGACAGATCGGAAATAATCAACAGTCATTCTGGCAAGCATAACGCAATAATAATGGGCTTCCACTTTTTCAGGGGACGTTCCAGTGGGCTTGTTCAGGAAATAGTTTTCTAACAGGTCCTTGATACCTGATTCAACCGGCCAGCGGATGTGGTAGGAGTTGAGAATTTTCACCGGACTGTAGTCGATGTGGGTGCTGCCAAAACATCTTGTTTCCATGGTTTCTTTGTTCTGCTTGACGATAAATCGAAACCCCTTGTTGGTTTCCGGCAGGATGAAATCACGGCTTGCTATCCGGTAATTTTTTTCATAGTCCTGCCATGTAGATTGCTTGATGGTTTCCTCTTTCCATTTCTTGATCTTTGGGTTTTGTTTCAAGCACATGGTCACATCGGACTCGGAACGGACCATGAGGTAGATAAGCTGCTTTTCGCCAGTATATTCGGAATCGGCATAGATTTCTTCGAGAACATCCATGTCAATGATTTTAAATAGATTGTCTTCACAGAATTTGTATAAAGCCGAGGTAGCGCGGGATCTGCCTTCACAATATGCGATATTAATGATGGTGTTGGTCATGCTGTCCCAGATGATCTGGGGCCGATGGGCATACACCAAGTCGCCATTTTTGTCCGGGGACTTTGACAACATTTTGTCTTCGGGGTATCGACTGTCGCAGGGATCACAGTGATAATCAACGGCGACGTGTTTGCCTTCAATAATATTGAGATCCCTGGCCCTGCAGGATGCATCATTACGCAACGCCTGGAGATGTTCAAACCGCAGCTTATCAAAGGAGTCATAAAAGCGGCTTTTGGTCGGATTCAAGGATAGGCCGGCAGCAATAGCCACAGAACGATCCGAATTCATGGTATAATCATGGATGGTGGGGAAACCTGCAATGATGCGCAGAACATTCACAATGATGTTGTTCGTGATGTCGGCAGGCCGGAAACTGCTTGGGCCGTAAGTGTGCAGCGCTTCCACAACGCCCAGTTGATCCAAAAAAGGTGCGGCAATAATGGCACCGGGATTGCTGATGGCAACCTTTCGGTGGGATAGGGTTTTCAAAAAACGGGAAAACGACAGGTTTACCTTGAGCCTTGCCTTTCGAATCAGATCCGGTATCCGTGATTTAATCGATTGCTTCGCGACAGACTCTTTGTACCGGACCTTGTTGGGAACCGGACTGGAAAGAACACCCCGGATAAGAACCGGTTTTTTGAACCGGGCCAATCCCCAACGTTTATACACTTTTTGAATATTGGCCTTTGAACATTTCAGGTCCAACTTTTTGATCATTTTAGTGGCGGACAGGGAGGGATACATCAGCCGTTGTTCAATGATTTGCAACTCAAGTTCCGAAGAAATCTTTTCTCCTGCCCGCCCTTGCTGCACCAAGTCCAAAAGCCCCCAGACGCCGTAAATCATGTATCGATTTTTGAGAACATAAAAACGATTGGGCGAAATGCCGAAGGTGTTGAGGACAGGTCGGATTTGTCGTTTTTTCGGGCATTGAAAAAGGGTCTTCATCAGCTCCACCCGCTGTTGAAGATGATCTCGGTTAAAGTTTAAAAAGGTCTTTGCCCTTTCTTTGGCATCATGCATATGGGTCTTCTTGGTCTTCTGTTTTGCCACCGAATTGAGGATATGCTGAAGACCTTTAAAATACACGATATCTTTCTCATCCATGCGTTGCCCATATCCATGGCATCGTTGCACCAAACTAATTTGTTCCAGACTTCCTCCAGGTATCTCAAGGGCTTCAGCAAGGCGCAGTGCATGGCTTGAGCGTTCATGGGGACGGGATAGCTTGATCAGAACAATGAGCTGCTCAAGGCGAGGATCAATATGGACAAAAGAAAGTTCCGGCAGAAGCCCTACTGATCCATAATCAATGAATGACTGCTCCCATTCTTTCAATTTCTGTCTGCTTATGCTGTGAGAATCGGCAACGGCCCGTTGTGTTTTTCGAGAAACCCAGATACGACAAATCGCATCATAGGATTTGAAAAATGGTTCATCTTCATATTCAAACGGCACAGAGGATTGGGAATGGGCCAAGGCAGCTCTCACTCGGAAGGGAATTTGTGCAAAATATTTCCATGTGGAATCCGTAAAAACCATTTTATCTGTATGCCCCAAAAAGTATTCAATTTGTGCTAATATGCGCACTATCAGTATAGTGGATATAGTAGCCCGCATTTTACTGAATTGCAAGGTTTTTTTGGGGTTTTTACGAAAAATAATCATTTTTTATAATTGACCGGTGGGGTAAAGGAAAATCCAAGGACAAAATTATTTATTTACAATCAGATGTTTACAGCTTAGACTGGATTTCTACGCTATAAAAAGGGTGACCAAAAGTAGTGACTTTCGGGTGGTTACCATTTCCCCTATACAGATATGGCAGAAAAGATATGATTTGGTAGGTATTGATGTTTCATGAACTTTGGAAGTTAATTTCTTATATTGCCAATAAAAACAAGGGTATTTTGGGTTCTAATAGGGATGGGTCTGATACGGTATTGTTATTTTCGCAGCCTTGAAGTACCTTTTAGTGGCACTCATGCTGACCTGGAAAAGTCTGATTGTAATGTTTTTTTCGTAAAATGCCATTTAAGGAATTATGTACACACGCCACAGCAAAAGATTACTAAAAGAATTACTGTCTGAATTTCGGATACTGTATTTAACAGGCCCCAGCCAGGCCGGGAAAACCACATTAGCCCGTGAAATTGCCAAAGATCAGGGGATGCGCTATGTCTCTCTTGATGAACAGTCTGCGTTTGCTTCAGCCCTTAACGATCCCCATGGTTTTATTGATACTTTTGCCGGACAATCAGTGGTTCTGGATGAATTTCAATATGCTCCGGAATTGATAAAAGCCATTAAATTAGTCTCTGATCAGTTGCAACCCCATGAGCGGGGGCGTTTTTTTCTCACGGGATCTGCTGATATTTTCAGTTCCGCCAAAACACAGGAAGCGCTTCCCGGCCACATGGCAAGAGTTGAACTTTATCCCTTATCTGTCACGGAAAAGGTTGGTGGTGACTTTAATCTGATCGACTTTTTGCTTGATGATAATTTATCAGTGCCTGTAAACCTTCCTGCAATAAGTCGAGAGCAACTGGCCCAAACATTGATTGATGGAGGCTATCCGGAACTGCAGGCGAAAAGTCCCCGGGGCAGACAAGTATGGTTGCAGTCATATTTACGGGGTCGTTTGTTTAAAGATTTTACAAGTATTTACACAGCAAGCTGAAGCGAAGTGATTGGCGTTGACAATTCTAACTTTCTGGGTTACAAATTTTCATGATCAAGAGCTGGAAGCACAAGGGTCTTAAAGAATTATTTCTGAAAGGGAGCAAGAAAGGTATAGGGCCCGATATGGCAGATCGGCTGCGAAGACGGTTAGATGTGCTAGATGCTGCCAATTCCCTGGAAGCCCTCGGACTTCCTGGTTTTAGGCTCCATCCCCTGAGTGGAAAGATGAAGGGGAAATACAGCATAAGGGTGACAGGAAACTGGCGTATCACATTTCGTTTCGAAAATGTCGATGTTTTTGATTTGGATTTAGAGGATTATCATGGAAAATAGGATCAGAAAACCAACCCATCCCGGTGATTTAATCCGTGAAGACCTATTGCGGGAAACAGGCATGTCTCAGACTCATCTGGCCCGGTTGATGGGTGTTTCCCGGAGAACTGTTTCCGAAATTGTTAATGAGCGTAGGCGGGTGACACCTGATATTGCCCTTCGACTGGCCAGGGTGTTTAACTCCACACCGGAAATGTGGCTGAATATGCAGCAGGCGGTAGACCTCTGGGAAGCCCGGTCGATTCACGGACATGAATATGCGAAAATTCACCCTGTCCAGGAGGCGATATCACTTTAGATCAAGAACCTCCCCCGAATTTCCAAATGAGCATCTGTTCCTGATACTTGACTTAAAACCACCCCTTGATGAAATTTATTGAAATTCTCATTGAATCCTGACATTATAGGTCCGCTCTTCAGCGAGGTCTTTTTATGATGCAACGGAATAATCTAGTCAAAATTGGTCTGTGGCGCCGACTGCTTGAGGATTTCAGGCTTCTTTGCGCGCTGATAAAAGATTACTGGAAAGGGGAATATCGTGATGTTTCTCTCAGCGCCATTGCTGTTCTCGTTCTGTCCGTCATCTATGTGCTCAGCCCCGTCGACATCCTTTCAGATTTCATCCCGTTTCTGGGACAAATCGATGACGCCCTTATTCTGCTCTTCTGCATTTATTTTCTGGAAAAAGACCTTAAAAAATACCAGAACTGGAAAAACAACCGTTCCTGAGAACCGGATCCTGGCACACCGCGCCTCCAGAGATTTGGCATAGGCCCTGCTTTAACCGAAAACCCCTCAAGGAGACCAAAATGGACATAGAAGCGAAAATCAGTGAACTTGAGAGAAGAAACGAAGAAGCGGCCCTGGGCGGGGGCCAGAAAAGGATCGATTCACAACACGCCAAAGGGAAACTGACGGCCAGGGAGAGAATTGAATACCTCCTGGACGAGGGGAGCTTTGAGGAAATCGATAAATTTGTGGTCCATCGCTGCCAGGATTTCGGTATGGAAAAAAATAAAATTCCGGGCGACGGGGTCGTAACAGGGTACGGCACCATTAACGGGCGGTCGGTCTTCATCTTTTCTCAGGATTTCACCGTGTTTGGCGGCTCTTTGAGCGGCCCGTTCGGAGAAAAGGTCTGCAAAATCATGGATCTGGCCCTCAAGAACGGCGCGCCGGTCATCGGGCTCAACGATTCAGGGGGCGCCAGAATTCAGGAGGGGGTCGTCAGTCTCGGCAGCTACGGTGAAATATTCAAGCGGAATGTGTGGTCCTCGGGCGTGGTCCCCCAGATATCGGTGATCATGGGGCCCTGTGCCGGCGGTGCGGTCTATTCACCGGCCATCACGGATTTTACGGTGATGGTCAAGAAAACCAGCAACATGTTTGTCACCGGCCCACAGGTCATTAAAACCGTCACCAGCGAGGAAGTGACCGCCGAGGCCCTGGGGGGCGCCATGGCCCACAACACCAAGAGCGGCGTGGCCCACTTTGCCGAGGATTCCGATCACGCGGCCCTGGACCGGGTGAAAGAGATCCTGGCCTTTATGCCGCAAAGTTATCGTGAGATGCCCCCCGCGATCCCCTGCACAGACGATCCGAACCGTACCGACATCAAGTTGAACAGCGTGGTACCTACCAATCCCAGAATTCCCTACGACATCAGGGACATTATCGAATCGGTTCTGGACCATAACGAATTCATGGAAATCCAGCGCCATTATGCGCAGAACATGGTCATCGGGTTCGGTCGTCTAAACGGCATGCCCGTGGGAATTGTGGCGAACCAGCCAAAGTACATGGCAGGATGCCTGAACATCGACGCCTCCATGAAATGTGCGCGGTTTGTGCGAACCTGTGATGCCTTCAACATTCCGCTGGTCACCTTCGTGGATGTGCCGGGGTTTCTGCCGGGCGTCGGCCAGGAGCACGGCGGCATCATCAAACACGGTGCCAAAATCATTTATGCCTACTGCGAGGCCACGGTGCCCAAAATCACGGTGGTAACCCGAAAAGCATACGGTGGTGCCTATGACGTCATGAGCAGCAAACACCACGGGGGCGACATCAACTACGCCTACCCCACCGCTGAAATCGCCGTCATGGGGCCCGAGGGGGCCGTCAATATCATCTTCAGAAAAGAGCTTGCCGAAGCGGATGATCCGGAAGCCAGGAGAAAAGAACTGGTGGAAGATTATCGAAACAACTTCGCCAGCCCTTTCAAGGCCGCAGAACTGGGCTATATTGATCAGATCATTTTCCCGGAAAATACCCGACCCCGCCTGATCAAGGCGCTCAACATGCTCAAGAACAAGCGGGAAAACATTCCCGCGAGGCGGCATGGGAACTGTCCGTTGTAGGTTTAAGGTGTTAGGGTTAAAGTATAAGGTATTAGGGTTTACAAGAATTCATCCACATTAACAGAAGGTTATAGAATGAAAATTCACGAATATCAGGCAAAAGACATTCTCAGGCAGTCTGGCGTTCCGGTACCGGATGGTCAGGTGGTAACATCCCCTGATGAAGCCGCAAAGGCTTCCCAGATCATCGGTGGAAATTTATGGGTCGTCAAAGCCCAGGTCCATGCCGGAGGGCGCGGCAAAGGAGGCGGCGTCAAAGTGGTGAACGACCCCCAGGAGGTTATTTCCACGACGGAATTGCTGCTCAAGACTTCACTGGTAACCCCGCAGACAGGACCGGAGGGCGTAAACGTCAACAAAGTTCTGGTGGAGCAGGGGGTTAACATCAAAAGGGAACTTTACTTAGGGATGGTCATTGACCGCAAAACGGAAAGACCCGCCATGATTTTCAGCCAGGCCGGTGGCATGGAAATCGAGGAAGTGGCCAAAGAAACGCCGGAATTGATCTGGAAGGAATATGTGGATCCAGCCACGGGCTGGCTCCCTTACCAGGCCAGGAATCTGATTTACCGGCTGGATCCCATACCGGCCCCTGCCGTGGTCAAACAGTTGATGTCGGTGATGGCCAAAATCTACAACGTATTTGTGAACCGGGACTGTTCCCTGGTTGAAATAAACCCCTTGGTCATTACAGCGGAAGACCAGGTTTTTGCGGTTGATGCCAAGATGAGTCTGGACGACAACGCCCTCTTCCGGCAGAAAGACCTGCTGGCACTGGATGACCCCAGCGAAGAAGACCCCCTGGATTTGATGGCAAAGGAATATAACCTCAATTATATCCGACTGGACGGCAATATCGGCGCCATGGTCAACGGCGCGGGCCTTGCCATGGCCACCCTCGATCTGATCAAAGCGTCCGGTGCGGAACCGGCCAATTTTCTGGACGCGGGAGGCGGTGCCAATGAAGAAATGATCGCCAAAGGGTTTGAAATCATCCTGAAAGATCCACGGGTCAAAGCCATACTGGTCAACATTTTCGGTGGTATTCTGCGGTGTGACGTCCTGGCCAGGGGTGTGGTGGCCGCCGCCAAAAAAAATCAAATAGCGGTGCCGTTAATCGTAAGGCTCGAAGGCACCAATGTGGAAGAAGGGCGAAAAATACTGGAAGATTCCGATTTATCGTTCCTGCTGGCAAAAGATCTGGCTGAAGCGGCGGACCATGTGGCTGGACAGGTTAAGGGGAAAGACTGATTATGAGCATACTCGTTGATGAAAACAGCAAAATTGTGGTCCAAGGCATGACCGGCCGTGAAGGAACCTTTCATACCCAGCAGATGCTGGCGTACGGCACGAATGTGGTGGGGGGCGTCTCACCTGGAAAGGGGGGGCAGGCCGTAGAAGGGGTGCCTGTGTTTAATACGGTGGGTGAGGTTGTGGAAAAGGAAGGGGCCGATGTGGCCATCATCTTTGTCCCACCCCCTTTTGCCGCCGATGCGGTCATGGAATCCATCTCGGGCGGCATCAAGGTGATTGTATGTATTACCGAAGGGATCCCCACCCTGGACATGGTCAAAGTGAGCAGTTGCCTGAAGGGGAGTGACACGGTTCTCATCGGTCCCAACTGCCCAGGGCTAATTTCACCCGGCAAAACCAAGGTGGGCATCATGCCGGGAAACATTCATAGCCCAGGAAACATGGGCGTCATATCCCGAAGCGGCACCCTCACCTATGAAGTGGTCTACCAGCTGACCCAGGTGGGTATAGGTCAGTCCACCTGCATCGGCATCGGTGGGGACCCCATTATCGGCAGCACCTTTATTGACCATCTCAAACGTTTCAATGAAGACCCCGACACGGAAGGGGTGGCCTTGATCGGTGAGATCGGAGGCACCGCGGAAGAAGAAGCCGCCGAATTTATCAAAGGGTCCTTCAACAAACCGGTGGTGGCTTTTATCGCGGGGCAGACAGCCCCCCCGGGGAAACGGATGGGCCATGCGGGCGCCATCATATCCGGAGGACAGGGCAAAGCCGAGGACAAGATCAAAGCCCTGGAACGGGCGGGCATCACCGTGGCTCCCAACCTGTCACATCTTGGCCAGACCGCGCTGGACGTTATGAAAAACGCTTAAATACAGGCATAAAGCCACTCCCGGATTACCGGGATAGAAACAATGGAGATTCGCGCATGTTTGACGAAAAAAACCAGGCATCCCTGACTGGTGCCCTGCAGAAATGGTCCGACGCCGTGGACCAGAAAGTCAGCAAACGGCCGGAAAGAAAACCCGAGTTTACCAACACCTCCGGAATCCCCATCAAGAGGCTCTACACGCCGCTTGACAATCCGGGAGAAAACTACCCTGAGGATCTGGGCTTCCCCGGTGAATACCCCTATACCCGGGGAGTGCAACCCACCATGTACCGTGGGCGGTTCTGGACCATGCGGCAATATGCGGGGTTTGCCTCCGCCGAGGAGTCCAACAAACGCTACCGCTTCCTGCTGGACCAGGGGCAGACGGGGCTTTCCGTGGCCTTTGATCTTCCCACCCAGATCGGCTATGATTCGGACAATGAAATCGCCATCGGAGAAGTGGGAAAAGTGGGTGTGGCCATCGATTCCCTGGCGGATGTGGAAACCCTGTTTAAAGGCATTCCCTTAGAAAAGGTCAGCACCTCCATGACCATCAATGCGCCCGCTGCCATACTGCTTGCCATGTACATTGTGGTGGCCGAAAAACAGGGCGCATCTTCCCAACAATTGAAAGGCACCATCCAGAACGATATTTTAAAGGAGTATTCGTCTCGCGGCACCTATATCTATCCCCCGAAGCCTTCCATGCGGATCATCACGGACATCTTCTCCTATTGCGCCGAGCATGTTCCCCTGTGGAACACCATCAGCATCAGCGGTTATCATATTCGGGAAGCCGGTTCAACTGCGGTACAGGAAATCGCCTTTACCCTGGCCAACGGCATCGCTTATGTGGATGCGGCGCTCAAAGCGGGGCTGGACGTGGATAAATTCGGCCCCAGGCTCTCCTTTTTCTTTAACGCCCATCTGGACTTTCTGGAGGAAGTGGCCAAATACCGGGCCGCCCGGAAGTTGTGGGCCCATATCATGAAAGAGCGGTTTGGTGCCAAAAACCCCAAAAGCATGATGATCCGGTTCCATACCCAGACCGCCGGGTGCACACTAACCGCCCAACAACCCAAAAACAATATTGTCCGGGTGGCCTATCAGGCCCTTTCCGCCGTCCTGGGGGGCACCCAGAGCCTGCATACCAACTCCATGGACGAGGCATTGAGCCTTCCTTCTGAAGAATCGGTGCAGATTGCACTCAAAACCCAGCAGATGATCGCCCATGAAACCGGCGTGACCGACACGGTGGATCCCCTGGCTGGCTCCTATTATGTGGAAACGCTCACCCGTGAAATCTATGAGCGGGCCTACGACTATATCCGGAAAATCGACGAGATGGGCGGGGCGCCTGCCGCCATCGAACAAGGATACGTTCAACGGGAGATCCAGGACAGCGCCTACGCCTACCAGCGGGAAATTGAAAAAGAGGAACGCATCGTTGTGGGGCTCAACCGTTTTCACATTGATGAGGAGAGACCCAAGAATCTGTTACGGGTAAATCCCGCGGTTCGAGATCAACAAATGGAACGCCTCAGGAAGCTGAAAGCGGAGAGAAGCAACGAAAGCGTAAAAAACGCACTGGGCGCACTGGACCAGGGCGCCCGCGGAGAAGAGAATCTCATGCCACTGATTCTGGAAGCCGTGAGATCCTATTCAACATTGGGGGAAATCTGCGATGTGTTGCGTAACGTATTCGGCGAATACCAGGCCATTAACACGCTTGGGTAATCATACAGGAGACAAGAAAAATGGGTAAAGCAAAAAAAATCAGAGTCCTGGCGGCGAAACCGGGTCTGGACGGTCATGACAGGGGCGTCAAGGTGGTCGCCTTGGCCCTCATGAACTCGGGTATGGAAGTGGTCTATACGGGTTTGCGGCAAACGCCCACGCAGATCGTGGAATCCGCCATTCAGGAAGATGTGGATGTCATTGCCATGAGCATCCTCTCCGGCGCCCATGACTATCTTTTTCCAAAAGTCATGGAACTGCTGAAAGAAAAAGGCGTAACCGACATGCTGGTCCTGGGCGGCGGCATCATTCCCGACGAGGATATTCCCCCCCTCAAAGAGGCGGGAATCGCTGAAGTATTTGGGCCCGGAACCGTTACAACGGATATTATCGCCTACATTGAGACCCATGCGCCCAGGCAATAAACAGCTATTTCGGATTAGCCGGAACAATGGCAGACCAATAACCAAAAAATCAGGAACCCCCATTTGAAAGGACACGCCATGGATCTTCACTTAAAAGCGCATGTTGACTGTACCGACGGCCGTATCGGCCGCCTTGAAAATATTATCGTCAACCCCCAGGCGGAGAGAATTACCTACCTGGTGGTCAAAGAACACGACATTGCGAACACCCTGCGTCTGGTTCCGGAAAAATTTGTGAAAACCGCTGACCGTGACACCGTAGAACTCAGGATTGACAAGCAAAAGTTTAAAAAAATGAAGCATTTCATCCAGGAAGATTACATCCCTTCCAATATCACGCTTTATATGGCCGAGCAGGAAGGGTGGTATGCGGGCATACCGGCCGCCATGTTTGTGGAACGTGAAGCCATTCCGGCCGGTGGGGCTGCGGTTCACAAGGGCGCCAAGGTTTTTGCCAAGGACGAACGCGTGGGGAAAGTGGATGAGTTCCTGGTGGAAGGGAAAAGCGGCCGCATCACCCACCTTGTTCTGGTGGAAGGCCACCTGTGGGGCAAAAAAGATATTGCGGTGCCGGTCAAACAGATTGATCGGTACGAAAACGGCGATGTATACCTGAAAATCGACAAGGCCCAAGTGGAAAGCCTGCCGGAGTTTGATGTTAAGGGACACAACCCTTCTTAACGTAGAAGGTTCAGGGTTGTATCGGTCCCATGGACCGACGCTGGTCATCGGAGTGGGCGACATCCCGATCATCAGCGTTTTTTTTGCGACGCAAGTCTACCAGGATTTACATTCGTTTTCCTATCCGGTGGCGTAGTGGGGGCCATGGAATGCAGGGTGGTTGTACGACTCATACATCAGGATTGGGAACAGACTGATATATCAAAATTTTTACAAGTTTCTGCTCATCCAAAAAACCCTAAACCATGATTATTTCAAACTGCGGCGTGCCTATCAAAATGATGATATCACACATTCCGCCAAGGCTTGTGTATATAGCAATATCAACATTCAGGGGGCGCTGAATGTTTGAGATATCCAGATAGTAACTCCTGTGGCACACGAAGCTTGACCGGCCTTCCCACGACCCCCCCCCATCGCTCATCATGGCCACAAAAAAAGCCGATCAATCTGGATGCTATCAAAAAGAATGCAATATTTTTAGGAAAGTTCTTCAGTTTTGACCGCATATGTCAAATCCATCCGTTATAATGGTCTCGAAAACATGAAAGCCGCAATCCAAAATCCGAAATGGTAGGGCCATATTTGACAAAGCCCTCTGTTATTATACGTGCCTGTCACGGCTCAGTCACTGGCTGATAGGCCGAGTTTCCATTGACTTTTTGAAGAGTTAAATATAAACAACAGTCAGCAGCATCCCCAAACCAGGTCTCTTCTTTAGACCCGCTACGGAAAGAGGATTTAAAATGGTCTGCGATCACACAAAAACCCCGTTACTCAGGACAAATAGAGAGCGGGGTTCTGTTTTTTTGTGATATCCAGGACAATTGAAGCCGGACCGGAGATGGCGATAACCGAACTCATGCATTTGAAAACAGGTAGGACATGTGGTGGAGGAGAGCTGGGATGAAAACAGTTCGCGACGCTTGTAAACTACAGCCGAATGCTCTGACCATTAAACTCAGCGATCAGATCGAACAGCTCGATGAGTTGATTTACGCTGAAGGAAATGGTGCGGCTTTCTTCGAGAAGACCCACATCACACAGGGCATGCAGGATCTTATTAGCGAGGGCATCGCTCGGTTAGCAGGAGCCTCTTCCCAAGCCGTCTTTCATCTTAAACAAGCCATGGGCGGTGGTAAAACCCACCTGCTGGTCGGATTCGGTTTGCTCGCCAAGCATCCGGAACTGCGCAAAACTCATTGTGCAGGACTGCCGAAGGCATCTGCCTTCAAAGGCGCCACTATCGGAGCCTTCAACGGCCGCAATAATCCGGATAGCTTCTTCTGGGGCGAAATCGCCAACCAACTCGGCAAGGGGGACCAATTTAAGGCGTTCTGGACGAGCGGTCCCAAAGCCCCGGACGAGAAGGACTGGATCAAACTCTTCGAAGGGGACCAGCCTGTTTTGATCCTGCTTGATGAGATGCCACCGTACTTCCACTATCTTGATACCCAGAAGGTGGGGAATGGCACGGTCGCCGATATCGCCACCCGCGCATTCGCTAACCTATTGACGGCGGCCGGCAAAAAGAACAACGTATGTGTTGTTATCTCCGATCTCTCTGCGGCATACGACACCGGCGGAAAACTCATCAATCGCGCTCTTCAGGACGCACGCGCTGAACTTGGGCGTCAGGAACGCAGCATCACGCCGGTCGACCTCGCCGCCAATGAAATATACGATATTTTACGCAAGCGTCTTTTCAAATTTCTTCCCGATGAGGCTGAAATCGGGGATATTGCCGAGGCCTTCGGTCGAAAGTTGGAAGAGGCCGCAAAGTCCAAAACGGCAAACCGCGGTGCCGAAGCGATTTCCGATGAGATCTCAGCCACCTATCCCTTCCACCCGCGGCTCAAAAATATCATTGCGCTGTTCAAGGAAAACGAGCAGTTCAAGCAGACGCGGGGCCTGATTGAACTCGTCTCACGCCTTCTCAGGTCGGTATGGGACCGAAATGCCAACGACATCTTCCTCATTGGTCCCCAGCACTTCGACCTCTCCATCCAGGAGGTTCGCGACAAGCTGACCGAATTTTCCGGCATGCGTGATGTCATAGCAAAAGATCTTTGGGATGCGCAGCAATCCGCTCATGCCCAAATAATAGACCTCCAGACCGGCAAGGAAGCGGCTGCCCAGATCGGCGCATTGCTTCTCGGTGCAAGCCTTTCGACCGCCGTCAATGCAGTCAAAGGCCTTACTCGTGAGGAGATGGTCGAATGTCTTGTTTCACCTTTGCGGGAGCCGTCCGAATTTTTGGCGGCCTTCGAAGAGTTAGAGAAGGTCGCTTGGTATGTGCATCACACACCCGAAGGCCGCTATTATTTTGATCGACAGGAAAACCTCACCAAACTGCTTCAAAGTCTTGCCCACGATGCCCCTGAAAATCAGATCGATGAACTCATCCGGCACCGCTTGAAGGAGATGTTCAAACCGACGCGAAAGACATGTTACCAAGACGTGCTGCCGCTGCCGAAGTTGGAGGATGTTGCGGATAAGGTCCGCAAAGGGCGTGTCTTGCTGGTGATCAGCCCGGACTCGAAGATTCCCCCGGAGGAAATCCAGAAGTTTTTTGAAGGCCTAAGTCAGAAGAATAACCTCTGTGTCCTTACCGGCGACAAAACAGACATGGGCAGTGTGGAAAAAGCCACGCGCCAGCTTTTCGCCGCACAAAAGGCCGACGGCCGAATTCCCCAAGGTCACCCGCAGAGGGAAGACCTTGAACGGAAGCAGCAAACCTACGAACAGGATTTCAACTCCACCATTCTCGGTCTTTTCGACAAGGTGCTTTTCCCGATCCAGCGTGCAGGTAAACAGGCCCAGCTTGCCGCCAAAGCCCTGGACATGACCCGCGACGCCACGAAACCCTTCAATGGTGAAGAGCAGATCGAAAAAACGCTTATATCCAACCCTCTGAAGCTCTATCTCGACATTGAAAAGGAGTTCGATGCCATCAGAGACAAGGCCCAGGACTTCCTCTGGCCCGAAAATCAGGATGATACCCGCTGGGCTGACTCGGCTGACCGATACTTTGAACAGGCCGGTATGTCGTGGCTACCACCCAAGGGTCTGGATACTCTCAAATCCATTGCCTGCAACCGCGGGCTGTGGGAAGACCTCGGTAACGGTTATATCACCAAAAAACCGAAGAAAAAACGGACATCGGTTCAGGTTATCGCTGAGTCTGAACCTGATGACGAGGGCAAGGTTCGCCTTCGCGTCAATCCGCAAAATGCCGGCCCGGCGCCAAAAATTTATTATGCCGAAGACACCCCGGTCAGCGAGTCCAGTCCCCGGCTTAAGGACCAGGCCTACACCACGACCGCGTTGAGGGTAAACTTCCTGGTGTGTGATCCTTCGGGCCAGTATGAGACCGGTGATCCGGTTCCCTGGACCAATAAGCTGGTTCTGCGCAATGAACTCACAGAGAAGGACGGCAAACGTAATATTGAATTGTTCGTCGCTCCCATGGGGTCGATCCGGTACACCCTTGACGGCAGCGAACCCCGTGAGGGCATGGTCTATGAGGGTCCGATCTCCATTGATGACGGGGAGGTGCTGCTGCGCGCCTTTGCCGAGGCTGACAAGATAGAAACCAAGGCAGAGTTCCGCTTCCCGGCCAAGGGGAAAAAGGGCGTCCAAATCGACGAGGTAAAGCCCGGTCGCCTCATATCCCGAACCGGACGCAAACTCGACTCGCGCGCCAAGACCTTTGAGGGGTTGAAGCAGGCGGCAGAAAAATCTGCCACACTTGAGGGAATCGTGCTCACAGTAGGCCAGGGCAACCACATGATCGCTGTCAATGTGGGAGAGATTGAAGTGGATGCAGCGTTCATCGAGGCCTTGCTCAACAAAGTGCTGGAGAAGTTTACGCCGGAAACTCCGGTGACATTGACCTTTCGAAAGGCCCACTTTGTCTCCGGACACGATCTCAAGGATTTTGCTTCCAAGCTCGGCATTGAACTAAAGCCAAGTGATGTAGAGCAATGATTGAAAAACCCAAAACCGTTGACTTTGGTGCGCCGGACAAGTTTGGTGCACATGTCTTTCGCATCGAGATCCCGGCGGCAAGGAAAGAGCCTGTCGTTATTGTCGAGGACTACGGTTACCGAGGTCAGGAGGCTGGTGTTCCGCGCGATGAAGAGCGAGTGGTCCTTAAACGCCCGGTTTGGTCCGCAATCGCCGACATTGCCCGTCGTGAGTTTAACACCCGTCTCAAGGCAGCCAAGGTCCGTGTGGGACGATGGCATACCGGCACCAATCTGGTGGACAGACTTCTTGGCAAGGAGTTGTGTGTGCTTGCATGGGCGGCGGAAACCGCTAACCCTGAGCAGATCCGTGTCATTTGCAGCAAATGGGCGGCCCTACGTCCTGAGGAGCGCTGGTGGCTCTTTGCTATGACCGTGGCCGAGGCGGGCTTGCCTGAGGATAGTCAGCGCGGTTGGCGGCGCGCTCTGTTCCATGCCCTTTCCGACGGTGAGAAACCGGCTTCTGGAAGGAAACGGAGGCCCCGGCAGGAAAATTTGTTTGAGTCGCTTCTGTTCAAGGATTTGAAATGAGTGAATCTATAATTCCATTTTCTTTGAAAGATGCTCCGGCCTTGATTGAACGGTTGCTGCCGGTTCAGAAGCTTTCTGCCGAGGCCTACAAGGAGCAGATGGCGAATGTGGGAAAGACGCTCACTGCTCTTGGATCATACTGGAAGGGGCGCAAGCCGCTGATTTTGAACAAGGCTTGTATCCTAGGCTGTCTCCTGCCTGCCACATCCAATTCAACGCGCGATCTTGCCATTTTCGAAAAGCTAATGGCGATGGATGAAGAGTCATTTGTCGCCCGCTGGAAACGCCGCTTCAAGCCCAAAGAAATCCTTTCCACAATCTCCATAACCCGCATTGAAGATTACTTTACTGTTGAACCAGCAGACATCCTTCCTAAGTCCTCACCAGTGGATTGGTCCCATCCGGAATACGCTGACGTGCGCGTTGTATGGCGCGAGGACCTCACAGAAATGGAGCAACGCCGGTTGGAGGCACAAATGCTTCCGAAAATATCTTACCGCGAACGGGTGAGCCAGGCAAACCGCCCCGAAGAAATTAAGGATACCGTTCATCGCCATATTTGGGATTCGGTCAACGCACACCTGGATACAAACGCCCATTCATTTCCCGAACTGGTTGAGCAACTCGGCGTTATGCGTTTTGGACATAGACCGCGGGTGGCGGACACCTTTTGCGGTTCAGGTCAGATCCCCTTCGAGGCGGCTCGGCTCGGCTGCGATGTCTATGCGTCTGATATCAATCCTGTGGCCTGCATGCTCACCTGGGGCGCGTTCCACATCGTCGGCGGTTCTGAGGAGAGCCGAGAGAAACTGACTGCAGATCAACAGGAATTGTTCGCCGAGGTGCAGTCGCAGATTGATCTGCTTGGTGTCGAGACCGACGGAAATGGATGGCGTGCGCGGGCTTACCTCTACTGTGTGGAGACGCTGTTGCCTGACGGCTGGCGGGTTCCGCTTCTTCCCAGCCAAATCGTAAGCGTGGACGATGGCGCCATTGTCGAGTTGGTCGCGGACGAAAATGCGAAACGATACGACATTCGGTTAAAAAATCGTGCAAGCACGGATGAATTGAAAGCAGCAGCGAAAGGTTCGGTCAGAAAGGGCGGGCGAGGTCAGGAGCCTTATGTGCTTCATTCAGCGGGAAAAACAACGATGAAAATGTCCACACTACGGGGAGACTTCCGAACAGCTGACGGCCAGACCGGAAACAAACTGAGGTTTTGGCAAAAAAATGATTTCAAACCACGATCCGATGATTTGCTGCAAGAACGGCTCTATGCAATTCAGTGGACGCGGCCCAAAAAAAAGGGCAAGGGCTTTGATCTGGAGTTTCGCTCGGTCACGGAAGATGACCTCAGACGCGAACGCATCGTCGAGGAGTTTGTCGTCAAATACCTTGCCGAATGGCAGGAGAAAGGCTGGGTGCCGGACATGCGTATTGAGCCGGGTGACAAGACTGATGAGCCGATCCGTACACGCGGCTGGACATACTGGCACCACTTATTTAACCCCCGGCAATTGCTGGTAAATGCTCTTATCAGCCAACACACAAACGCCGTCTTAAAGCCATCCTTTGCCCAGGCGCTTCAACATAATGCAAGACTTAGCATGTGGGACTCCTCCGGAGGAGGGCGTGCAGGAGTTAAAAATGTCTTCTCCAATCAAGCGCTTAACCCGCTGTTTCAGTATGGAACAAGGGCTACTGAAAACCTTAAGCCGTTTCTTAATAAAAAGTTCAAGTCGTACCCCTTGCCGTCTGTGTCAACTCAAGTTCATGCTTTTCCTGTAGAATTGTTAGAGGACCAAAACGACATTTTCATTACAGATCCACCTTACGGCGACGCAGTGAAGTTCGAGGAGATTCTCGACTTCTTTATTGCATGGCTTCGTAAGAATCCACCCCTTGAATTCGCCGACTGGGTCTGGGACAGCCGCCGGTCACTGGCCATCAAGGGAAAGGACGAAGACTTCCGTCGGGGTATGGTGGCCGCCTATAAGCGGATGACCGAGAATATGCCCGACAATGGCATCCAGGTCATCATGTTTACCCACCAGTCCGGCGCCATCTGGGCGGACATGGCCAATATCGTCTGGGCTTCGGGCCTGCAGGTGACCGCAGCCTGGTATGTGGTCACCGAGACGGACAGCCCCTTGCGCGATGGTAGCCATGTTAAAGGCACGGTACTTCTCGTCTGCCGTAAACGCCTTGGAACTTACAAGACAACTCGCGACGATCTAGCATGGGAGCTTCAAGAAGAAGTAGAAGCGCAGATTCAGTCGCTGACCGGTCTCAATCAGAAAGCCAAAGGTCTTTACCGTGACGAAAACGTTTTCGAGGACGCCGACATCCAGATGGCGGGCTACGCGGCGGCCCTGCGGGTACTCACCCGCCACGCTATCATCGACGGCAGGGATATGACCACAGAGGCGATCCGGCCGCGGGTCAAGGGCGAGACCACCTTTGTGGATGGGCTCATTGCCTTTGCGGTGGATACCGCCAACCAGTGCTTGGTGCCACATGGCATCCCCAAAGGCCACTGGGATAAACTTAGCGGCGCTGAACGCTTCTACCTTAAAATGCTTGACTTGGAAGCCCGGGGCTCCAAGACCCTGGACAACTATCAGAATTTTGCCAAGGCTTTTAAGGTGCGCGACTTTCAGGCCTTCATGGCCAGCCGCAGAGCGAATAACGCCCGGTTGAAAAGCGCGCTGGAGTTCGGGCGGACCGAAATGGGCGAAAGCTCGGAGCTGCACCAGTCGGTCCTGCGGGCCGTGCTCTATGCTGTCATGGAACTCGCTAAAGACATGGACGGCGATGAAGTTCAGGCACACCTGATCCTGAATATCCCCGACTACTACGGCGATATGACCCAGCGTGACCTGGCCGTGGAATTGGCAGACTACCTGACCAGATGTCTCGAAGAATTACGGCCCGAAGAAGCCGCTGCTGCAAGGGTGCTCAGAGAACTGATCAAAAGTCAGCGATTGGGATAAGTGAGGATTCCATGACAACACCAGCGTCCCATCCGAAAATCTACCATATCACCCATGTCGACAATCTAGGCTCCATTATGGATACCGAATCTATCGAAGCAGATAGCAGGCGTGTTGGGCGGGGTGGCGGCCAGAAGTCCATCGGCATGACCGAAATCAAGCGGCGCAGGTTGTACGAAATACCAGTTTCATGCCATCCGAACACTATGGTTGGGGAGTATGTGCCATTCTATTTTTGTCCTCGCTCAATCATGCTTTATATCCTGCATATGGGCAATCATCCCGATCTGACTTATCGTGGTGGACAGGGGCCGGTTCTGCATCTGCAAGTGGATATGGAGCTGGCCATCAAATGGGCGGATCAACATGGGGTGCGCTGGGCTTTTTCTGATAGGAATGCCGGCAGCTTTATTGCAGATTTCTATGGTAACTGCAATGAGCTAAACAAAATTGACTGGGATGCGGTTAAGGCGACAGACTTCCGAGATATGCAAATACAGGAAGGCAAGCAGGCTGAGTTCCTGATCTATGACACCTGCCCCTGGCATCTGGTGGAAAAAATCGGGGTTTTAAATGAGAAGATACGCAATCGAGTAAACGGCATCCTCCGGAATGTTCAGCACAAACCAGTCGTGAAAATCGAAAGAACGTGGTATTATTAAACTATGGAAGGAGGCACTCATGATTGAATTGACACAAGGCGACATACTGCAGGCTGATGCCGAGGCATTGGTGAACACCGTGAACTGTGTCGGGGTCATGGGCAGGGGAATTGCCCTCCAGTTCAAGAAGGCCTTTCCTGAAAATTTCAAACGCTATAAGGCGGCATGCGACAATAAGGAATTGCAGCCGGGCAAGATGTTTATCTATGATCTCAACCGACTCTATAACCCCCGTTATGTGGTCAACTTTCCAACCAAACGCCACTGGAAAGGCAAAAGCCGGATGGCGGACATAGAAACCGGACTGCAGGCACTGGTGGAAGAGGTGCGCAAAAGAGACATCAATTCCATTGCCATCCCCCCACTCGGCTGTGGTCTTGGCGGTTTGCGCTGGGCGGATGTCCGGGCGAAAATTGAAGATGCCTTTCAGGACCTGAGTGATGTGCAGATTCTCCTCTATGAACCTAAAGGGGCACCTCCTGCCGAAAAAATGGTCCACTCCAAGAAAGTCCCAAATCTGACTGTCGGGCGGGCCGCGCTGCTTGTTTTAATGCGCCGTTATCTTGCGGCGGTCATGGACCCTTTTGTGACGCTTCTGGAGATCCATAAATTGATGTATTTTATGCAGGAGTCGGGAGAGGGCTTGAAACTTCAGTACAACAAGGGCCTCTACGGACCATATGCACAGAACCTGCGCCATGTGTTGACCATTATGGAAGGACATTTCATAACCGGGTACGGTGACGCAGAGGACAATCCGGAACGGGAGATCAACCTGCTCCCCGAGGTCCTTCCTCGAGCAGAAGGTTTTCTTGAAGATCATCCTTCCACCAGGAAACATTTTCAAAGGGTCGTCGATCTCATTTCCGGCTTTGAAACACCATTCGGGATGGAACTTCTGTCTACTGTCCACTGGGTCGCAAACAACGAAGGAGCCATAACAGCAGACCAGGCGGTCAGTAAAACCTATAGTTGGAATGACCGCAAACGAATGTTTCTGGAAAAGCATATCAGGCTCGCCTGGGACATCCTTGAACGGAAAGGATGGCTACAACATCCACAAACGGTATGACCACTATCAACCGCTTCTCATCACGCCGCCAGAGACTCGACCATGCCTTTCTCGCTGATCGGCTTCGGGGGACAAAGTCCTATAAGCGTATCGCCGGCTATTTCCGAAGCTCGATCTTCGAGCTGGTAGGCGAAGAGATCGCCTCAATCCCCAAGGTACGGATTGTCTGTAACAGCGAGCTCGATGTGGCCGATGTGACCGTGTCGAAGCATGTCCGCGAAACTGCACTCAAGGAACGTTGGAACGAGACCCCTGCCGAGGTCGAGGCGCTGCTCCACCGGGATTGCTACCGGCGGTTGCATGATCTTTTAACCAGGGGGCGGGTCGAGATACGGGTAGTGCCGAAAGACCGCGTTTTTATCCACGGCAAGGCTGGCGTTATTGAGGCTGCCGACGGTGTAAAGACCTGCTTTCTCGGTTCAATCAACGAGACCAAGAGTGCTTTTGCCCAGAACTACGAGATCCTTTGGGAGGACCCCTCACCCGAAGGCGTCACCTGGGTTGAAGAGGAGTTTGACGCCCTCTGGCATGACGCCTATCCTCTGCCCGATGCCATTATTGAAGAGATCAAGCGCGTTGCGGATCGTGTGGAAATCCGCTTCGATGAGGCAAAGTCCAAGGAACTGATCGCAGCCGCCCTCGCCGAAAGTCCCATCTACCGTGGCGGTGAACAGCTTCAGCCATGGCAGCGCTCCTTTGTCACCATGTTCATGAAGCATCGGGAGACCTACGGCAAGGCACGGCTACTGCTTGCCGATGAGGTCGGGGTAGGCAAAACATTGTCACTGGGCGCAAGCGCCATGATCTCGGTCCTGCTTGGAGACGGTGCGGTGCTGATTCTCTGCCCTTCGACTCTGACGGTGCAATGGCAGGTGGAATTGTACGACAAACTCGGCATTCCGAGCGCGGTCTGGTCATCCAACAAAAAGGTTTGGTTCGATCCCAAAGGGCATGTCATCAAAACGCGCGGCGCTGAGGACATCACCCGTTGCCCGTTGCGTATTGCTATTGTTTCCACCGGCCTGATTTTTCACGACTCAAGCGAACGTCAATATTTGCTCGAACATAAATACGGGACAGTGGTTCTTGACGAGGCGCATAGGGCACGCAGGCGTGGCGGTCTCGGCCAGAAAAAAGGCGGAGCGAACAACCTGCTTGATTTCATGCTGAAAATAGGACCTCGCACAAAGAATCTGTTACTTGGCACAGCAACTCCCATCCAAACCGAAGTGCTCGAGTTGTGGGACCTGCTGCGTATCATTAATGCCGGTGCGTATTTTGTTCTCGGCCGCGAACTTTACAGCCGGTGGGCCGACTTTGAAAAAGCGCTGCCAGTGGTGAAGGGCGATGAAACACCTTTGGAAGAAAAAGATGCATGGGAATGGTTGCGCAATCCATTGCCGCCTGCAGATGAAAATGCTCTTTTTGCAACATTGCGTCTGCAACTGGGAATGCCTGAACAGATTTTTTATTCAGATCAAGGTTTTGGATCACTGGACTTTCTTGAACAACAGGCTGTTGGTCAAGCCCTGGAGCCAGAATTCTTGGTGGAAAATAACCCCATCATTCGCCATACTGTTCTGCGACGCAGACAGACCTTGGAAGATGCGGGCCTTTTGGAGAAGGTTGGTGTGAATATCCATCCCACTCCCGATGCGCCTGCCATCGCTTACGCCGGCGTAGGGTTCAACGGCCTGGGGCTTTTGACAAACCTGCCATTCGATCTTGCCTATCAGGCAGCGGAATCTTTTACCACTGCGTTGCAAAAACGGACCAAAGCTGCAGGATTCATGAAAACCATGCTTCTTCAACGGATCTGTTCCAGTTTTGCATCGGGCAGAGCAACAGCAGAGAGGATGCTACGAAAGGAAGTTTTTGAGGAAGAAGATCAGACGCAGATGATGGAAGAAGCCATGAGCGTACTCACAGATGAGGAAGCCGAACACCTTCATGCTATCGTTGAAGAACTGTCGCGTCCTGAAGCAAGTGATCCAAAACTTAATGCGGTGAAACATTTCCTGACATCGTATCCCAGTGAAGGAAAAACCTGGCTTGAGCACGGCTGCATCATATTCAGCCAGTATTACGATACTGCATATTCGCTTGGTGAGGAGTTGGCAAAATCTATCAGAGACGAAGTTGTCGGTGTTTATGCTGGCACAGGCAAAAGCGGGTTATTCCGAGGAGATGATTTCGCTTCCGTTGAGCGTGAAGAGATCAAGAGAGCTGTCAAGAAACGGGAGATCCGGCTCGTTGTAGCGACTGACGCTGCCTGCGAAGGGTTGAACCTGCAGACACTTGGTACGCTCATCAACGTAGATTTGCCCTGGAACCCATCGAGGCTGGAACAGCGGTTGGGGCGTATCAAGCGTTTCGGCCAGGCCCGGCGTAGCGTGGACATGTTAAATCTTGTATATCACGAGACCCAGGATGAGAAGGTGTACCAGGTTCTATCGCGCCGTATGAAAGACCGCTATGACATCTTTGGCGGCCTGCCGGACACCATCGAAGACGAGTGGATCGAAAGCATTGAGAAGCTGGAGGAGATGATGGACGAATACATCCATCTTCGTCAGCAGGCGCATGATGTCTTTGAAATGAGATATCAGGAAACCATCGATCCTGACAAAGATCGCTGGGAGCTGTGTTCACGGGTATTGGCGAGGAGGGATGTCGTAGACCGGCTTTCTGTTCCTTGGTGAAGTGCCATTAGCTGAGATACTTCAGCCTTGATACTGAAAAAGTGATTAAGGAAAATGATAATGGATATTGGTGATGGCAACTTGAGTTGAACTGTTGACACCCAGATGATATTTCATAATTTCAGCAAGTTGACTTATCTTGACTTATGTTGTGAGTTGGCCTAACCGATTGAAAGTAAAGCTAAATTCGGGGCGGGCTTGAGATATCGCGATTTCCAATTAATTTCAAATAGTTGCATCAAGAAAAAGACTCGCAACATAATAATAATCCCTTTAAACATACTTCTGTATTCTGATCCAAGGGTTAAACTGCTCTGGGGGAGTACTATTGGATCAAGCGAGCGGGCCTACATCTTTCATAAAGTCTCATATCGCAAACCTCCTATAGAGAAGGTGGTTCGACGTACGGTAGGGCATTACAGCTGGGTGCGACTTTCAAAATGAATCAGAATAATAATATGAGAAGAAAAAACTTGATGTAATACATATCATTGCTGTAAGACAAAGTCAAGGGTAGAATGATAAGAATTAAATGGGTATTTCAATTTTAAATATGAATTAGATCAATTAAATACACACAACATAACCCATCCCGCAACATAACTTGACAAAGATTGCTAACAAACAAATATTGTAACGCTTCCCCCTTACATTAATGACAATATACTGTAACGCCTTGAGAGAATCCCTTT
>JAERTK010000230.1 GCA_016844935.1 Desulfobacteraceae bacterium
CCCGCAAAAAGGAAAAGTCCCATCTTAAAATCCACACCGCCCAAGCGGGAGTGGGCATAGGTTCCGGAGGCGGCGGAAGCCACAATCTGGTTGGAATCGGAAGCGGCGGCAATGGTGGGGGGGATGCCGATCATGGTCAACAAAGGCGTCATGAGAAAGCCGCCGCCGACACCGCACAGCCCTGAGAAAAAACCGACAGATCCCCCCAGGCCCAGGAGGAGAAAGACATTGATGCTGTTTTCCGCGATGGGCGAATAGAGGCTCGGTCCCATGCTTGCCTCCCGTTCGATTCAGGAATGGCTGATATTTATCGGTCGTCCCGGACCGGCAGGGCCCGGGGATGATTGGTGGCAAGGGATTGATCCCGCCAGTCTTTGGAACCATAGTCAAAATGAAAAAAGGTTTCCACTTCGGTAATACCGTCCCAGGACCAGACGGGGCAGCAGGACAGATGGATGAACCGGGTGATATGACAGACCCCTTTGCACCCTTCGGAGACGGGGTACGGATTGATGATCCGGGGGTTGTAAATGGCCTTTAATTCCTCATCTGTGGGCATCCGCCAGTCATCATAACCGCCGCCCCGGTAATTCCTGCAATAGGTTTTGGCTTTGCGCCAGCTAATGGGACCACCGTTGTCCATGCCCGCCCACATGAGGCCGGTGCTCAGATCTTTGACGGTTCCGTTGTCATAGGCCACAAACCGCTCCGACCGGCCGATTTCTGATATCTTGGAATCACGCGAACCGGCTCCGGCACATGCTGTAAACAAAAGGGCCAGGAAACCGAGTATCACCCATTTTTTCATAATTTCCTCCTGAAAAACCATGCAAATCCACACACCGCACACCCGCCTATCGGTGAACCGGAAGATTCAACGGTTTCTGTACATACCCTTCAGGAACCTTGAACAGGTCCCTGCTTAAACTGGTTTTTTCTATTTTCTGCAGGGTCGTGGTTGTGGTCATCCCCATCACACCACTCTCCATCTTCACGGGGAAGCCTTTTCCTGCAAGCTTACCGGAAAGCCCCATTTTCCTGAACTGGGGAGAATCCTTCATAATTTTTTTGGCGATTTTCTCATACTCATCATAACCCGTCACATCCTTGGACAACCACTGCACATTTTCAACCCTCATGAAGGTCATGATATATTTTTCGCATTTGAACCCCTTGATGGTTTTCGTTTGGCCCGTTGCCGTGACCTTTGCATCCTCACTCATTTTTGCCATGGGGGCCATGGATTTTTCCATTTCTGCCATGTTTATTTTGATGTAGGTCTTGGTGGACGGATCAAGCTGGTAAATCATCTTGTCATCAAACAGGATGATGGTAATATCTTTCCGGGTATCAATACGGCTTCCATAAGAGGTGAGATAATTCTTTATGGTTTCCGGGCCGCTGTTCCCGGAATGTCTCATGCCCGGCTGTGGAGGCGGTTTCGGCAGATCCCTGGGGAAGTTTTTCGGCATACCCTCAGGCGGTTTCGGCATCCCCTCCGGCAGCTTGGGCATACCCTCAGGCAGTTTCGGCAGCCCTTTCGGCGAACCGCCGCGCACAACCACCGATTCCCAATAAAGATCACCATACGCCGCGGGAGAAAAGACCATCAGCAAAAACGACGCTGACAACAGGCACCGCATCAATTTATTGAATTTCATGAGAACTCCCCTTTCACTTGTTTTTTCTGGTTATCTTATCTCAGCTCTAATTATCACGTCAAGTATTCTTGAAATCCTTAAGCGCCGCCCGGGCGGCTGGTCATTGACATCCCGGCCTGGTTTTCATATATGTAAGCTGTCGTAATTTTACGACGAGAAGCAGGCTTAAAGGAATAAAAATGAAACAGATACGCAATTTCAGCATCATCGCCCATATAGATCATGGGAAATCCACCCTGGCCGATCGCATGATTCAAGCCACGGGTTTGGTGGAAAAACGGGATTTTCGCGATCAGCTCCTGGACAACATGGATATTGAAAGGGAGCGGGGCATCACCATCAAAAGTCAGGCCATCACCCTGCCCTATGTGGATGGCGAGGGCCGGGAATATGCACTGAACCTCATCGATACCCCCGGGCATGTGGACTTTTCCTACGAAGTTTCCCGCGCCCTGGCCTCTTGTGAAGGCGTCCTTCTGCTGGTGGATGCGGCCCAGGGTGTTGAAGCCCAGACCATGGCCAATTTGTTCTCCGCCATGGAACATGACCTTGAAATCATCCCCGTCATCAACAAGATAGACCTGATATCAGCCGATATTGAACAGGCGAAAGAGCAGATTGAAATGGATCTGGGTCTGGATTCGGACCTGGCAATTCTCTGTTCCGCCAAAGAGGGCACCGGCATTGATGATGTACTGGCGGCCATTGTGGAGATGATCCCTCCCCCCGAAGGGAGTGAAGAAGATCCACTTAAAGCCATTATATTTGATGCCCATTACGATCCATTTCGCGGCACCATTGTGAGCTGCCGGATATTTTCCGGCTGTGTTCGTCCGGGCGATACCATTCAGCTCATGTACAATAACGCCACCTACCGGGTGGAAGAGGTGGGCCTTTTTCGCCTGGCACGGGAACCCAAAAAAAATCTTTCCGCCGGCGAAGTGGGCTATATCATTTCCGGCATTAAAACGGTCAGCGACACGCGAATCGGGGACACCATCACCCTCAGAAACAATCCTGCCCCGGCGCCGCTTCCGGGATTTAAAGAGGTCAAGCCGGTAGTGTTTGCGTCCATATATCCGGTTGCATCCGATGAATACCGATCTCTGGTGGAGGCACTGGAAAAGTACAAATTGAATGATGCATCCCTGGTTTATCAAAAGGATTCCTCCGCCGCTCTGGGCTTGGGGTTCCGCTGCGGTTTCCTGGGGTTGCTGCACCTTGAGATCGTTCAGGAACGCCTCGAAAGGGAATTTGACCAATCCCTCATCATGACGTCCCCCACGGTTCAATACCGGTTTGAACTCACCAATGGTGACGAAATCACCGTGGACAACCCCATTTATTATCCGGATCCCGCCACCATCTCAAAAGCTTTTGAACCCTACATCCGGGCCAGCATCATGATTCCCGAACGTTACATGGGCGCCGTGATGGAACTCTGTCTGGAACGGCGGGGAAGCAATTCGCAATTCAGCTACCCTTCCACTGGACGGATCGAAATTCAGTTTGACATGCCGTTGGCGGAGGTCATTTATGATTTTTATGACAGGCTCAAGACCGTCACCCAGGGGTACGGTTCCTTTGACTACGACCTTTTGGATTATCGGGAAAGCGACCTGGTCAAGCTCGATATCCTGCTGAACGGTGAAAAGGTGGATGCCCTTTGTCAGATCGTCTTCCGGGAGGGCGCACGGGCACGGGCACTGAATGCCTGCAATCGGCTGAAAGAGGAAATCCCGAGACACATGTTCAAGATCGCCATTCAGGGAGCCATCGGCGGCACCATCATTGCGCGGTCAACGGTCAATGCCTTTCGAAAAGACGTGACAGCAAAGTGTTACGGGGGTGATATTACCCGGAAAAGAAAACTTCTTGAAAAACAGAAAAAAGGGAAAAAGCGCATGAAAATGGTGGGATCGGTAACGGTTCCCCAGAGTGCATTTGTTGCGGTTTTGAGATCCGATGATAAATAACGGTTTCCAGTTACCGGTTGACGGTTGAAAAATCGTTAAGCCGGCAACCTCCGACGGATACAATGTCACATGCTTCCCGGTTTATATGCCCATGTCCCCTTTTGCCGCACTAAATGCCCTTATTGCGGTTTCTATTCCATTCCATCAAAGATCCCTGTTGCCGGATGGCTGGATGGTCTGAAAAGGGAAATTCTTCACTATAATAATCAATTTAACCGGTTTGACAGCCTTTACCTGGGTGGGGGGACGCCCAGTTTTTTAAGCGTAGAGGTTCTTAAAGAGGTAATGGCCTGCCTTTTTGACCATTTTCACTTAACGCCCGATGCCGAAATTACCATCGAGGCGAACCCTCGCGACATCAGCCTGGAGAGGGCCAGCATTCTAAAATCCATCGGGTTTAACCGCATTAACCTGGGAGTTCAGTCCTTTGACGACCCTGTGCTGAAGTTCCTGGGTCGAAACCATTCGGCTGAGGACGTTGAAAATGCCATAAGATACCTGCGTTCGGCAGGGTTTCAAAACATCGGCCTGGACCTTATCCATGGACTGAAAGTGCAATCCATGAAGGCGTGGATAAACACCCTTAAAAGGGCGCTTGCATTTCGGCCGGAACACCTTTCCTGCTACCAGTTGACCCTTGAAACGGGAACGGTTTTTGACCGGCGCTCACAAAAAAAAGAGCGCATCATCCTGCCCGAAAAAACCGCCGCGGCCCATTTTTTGGCCACATCCGCGTTCCTTGAAAATAATGGCTACCAGCATTACGAGGTGAGCAATTTCGCCAGGGGTGAAAGTTTTGAAGCCCGTCACAACCGGAAATACTGGGAACATGTCCCATACCTGGGCCTGGGACCGTCGGCCCACTCTTTCGACGGGAAGAAAAGATGGTGGAACTTAAGGTCTGTCAAGAAATATACCGCCGCCCTTAAAAAAGGCCACCTGCCCATTGCGGGTTCCGAAATCCTTACAACAGAGCAGCTTCATCTTGAATCACTCTCCTTAGGGTTCAGAACCCGGAAGGGTGTAGATCTCGAAATTCTCACCCGGACCCCCACATCAAAGGAGGCCCTTTTATTGCACGCGGATAGGGGACTTCTGAAGATTGAGAACGGTAGAGCCGTTCCCACGACGCGTGGCTACCTCCTGGCCGACTCCCTGCCCTTGTGTTTCTCCGCCTGAAAATGGTTCAAGCCAGGCTTTTCAGAACCCCGCAGATTTCCGTGCCGAATTGCTCTCGCTGCCAGTTTTTTATTCCCAGGCCAGGTTTTGATTCCCAGGCCCTGATATCATCGGGGTCATGAGGATTGGAAACCGCCAGAGCCTTTGCCTGAGCATTGGTGCAGACCAGGGCAGGATCTACCCCCATTTCACTGCCACGCTGGTCCCGCCATTCCTTGAGGTGCTTCAGTCGCTCTCCCACCCTGGGGCCCATGTTTTCAGACCTTTTTCGCGGATAAACCGGAAGTGCTTTTTCGGATAACGACAACGCCGGGGCTACGGCCTTAAGGATTGCGGCGCCCAGTTGCTTGATCTGTTTATGGCTGAACCCTTTGATGTCCTGAAGGTCCCCCATTTTGACCGGCTTCCGCTTTGCCAGGGCCATCAACTGGGAATTCCCAATCACCTTAAACAGGGGGAGGTCCCTTCGTCTGGCCACACGGTCCCTCAGTTGCAGAAGCGCCTCTAAGACGGCCAGGCTGAGGCGATCCAGTCTTCCGGCACCGTTGAATTTCAAAAACAAGGGCTCATTATTGGGGGCCGGACTGCGAACAGTGGTTTGTAATTGACATTCCTCTTCAACAAAGGATAGACGGCCCGTGTTGCGAAGTTCAGTCATAAGGATTTCCCACAGAGAAAGGAGATGGCAGGTATCATGCACCGCATACTCCAACATGGGCCCCGGAAGGGGTCGTTGGGACCAGTCCTTCTTCTGATATTTCTTTATGAGGGTAATGTTCAGTTTTCCCTTTAGCAGACTCGCCAGGCCGATATCTCTCAACCCCAGGAAACGTGCGGCAATCTGGGTGTCAAACAGGGCGTTTACCTCAATTTCAAAGTCCCTGTACAATGACCGGATATCATAGTCGGCCCCATGGAAAATTTTTTGGGTCCCAGAGGATTTAAACACGGGCGCCAGCGGGGAAAGGTCATTCACGGCCAAAGGGTCTACCAGGATATTGTTTGATGGCGTGGAAAACTGGAGAAGGCAGACCTTTTCCTGGTAGTGGAACATGGAGTCGGCCTCCAGATCCACGCCGATAATCGCCTCTTTTTCAAGGATGCTCACGGCCTTCAATAGCGCATCCCGGTCTCCCACATGCAGATAGTCCTGTTCATCCTCAATCATAGAAACGCTCCTCAAAATCTCAAACCCGAAACCTGAAACTTAAACCCTTGACATCACCTATACATCCGCCTATTTTACCGCAATAACAAATTAGATAAAGGGAATTCTCATGAAAATTGTTGAAAATCTCCATTTTTTCCCATGGAACAACCCATCGGCCAATAACTGTAATACCTATTTCATCGACGGGAAAAAGAAAATCCTGGTGGACCCGGGCCACAATCATCTTTTCAGCCACGTTCGCGACCAGCTCTCCCAGCTGTCGCTCACCCCTGAAGACATGGACATGGTCATCATTACCCACGGGCACCCGGACCATATGGAGGGGGTCAAGATATTTGAAAACACCGACGCTCTCATTGCCGTTCATGGAACCGAAATGACATTCATTAAATCCGTTGCACCCCATTACGGTGAAGCACTGGGCATTTCAGACTTCGAGCCGGATATCCTTCTGGAGGAAGGGGATCTCACCGTCGGCGATTCCGTGTTTCAGGTGATCCACACACCGGGGCATTCGCCCGGTTCCATCTGTCTCTACCAGCCGGACAAAAAGGTGCTTTTCACGGGCGACGTGGTGTTCAACCAGGGAATCGGCCGAACGGATCTTCCCGGTGGAAGCGGACCGGAACTCAAAGAGAGCATTAAAAAAATATCCCATCTTGACGTATCCCTTCTGCTGACCGGTCATGGGGATGTGGTATCGGGCCGTGATGCCGTGGTGGAAAATTTCAAAATGATCGAAGAGTACTGGTTTTCATACCTGTAAATCAGTGGCAAATTCAATGTCTTCCATCGATTTCGACCTGCGCCAGCTTGAAATTTTCGTGAAAATCGTTGACCTCAAAAGCTTTTCAAAAGCCGCCAAGGTTGTTTTTCTGGCACAGGCCTCCGTCAGCGAGAGGATTAAAACCCTCGAAGAAATGGTTGGCGTTCAGCTCCTGGACCGGCTTGGAAGGGAAATTACGCCCACAAAAGCCGGAGAACTGCTCTACAAACATGCTGTTTTGCTCCTGGACATGAAAAAAACCGCATGTCTTGAAATGCAGGAGTTCATGGGGGTCAAACGGGGCGACATCGGATTAGGCGGCAGCACCATCCCCGGCGAATATATTCTTCCAAGAATTCTCGGGATTTTCTGCCGGGAACATCCATCCATCTCCGTCAAACTCTCTGTGGCTGATTCCGTGAACATTGAAACCAGGGTTTTAAACGGCGGTCTCGAACTGGGCGTTATCGGTTCCAGAACCACCCAAAAAGCCCTGATCTGTCAGGAGCTGTGGGCAGATGAACTGGTATTGGCGATCCCCGCCAAACATCGGTGGGCCGGCAGAGAAATGATTTCAGTGGAAGCGCTGTTCCAGGAGCCCTTCATATTACGGGAACGGGGTTCGGGGACCTTCACCATTTTCGATAAATACCTGAGGACCGCTGGAGAAAGGGGCGTAAACTCCCTTAAAGCCGTCGCCCGCCTGGGCACATCCACCGCGGTCAAAGAAGGCATCAAAGCAGGCCTTGGGGTTTCTATCCTTTCTTCGCGTGCCCTGGAAACCGAATTGGATTCGGGTTTACTGGAAGCGCTGAAGATTGAAAATCTTCCCATGGGCCGCAGTTTTTACCTGATCAGAGACAAGAGACGGATCTCTTCACCCCTTTGCAGGGCCCTGTGCGATTTCCTGCTGAAATCTTCAAAGGATTCGACATATGGCGAAAAAAGCGGACCGGATTGATTATTTCACTTTGGCGCCAGGCGTCGTTTCGGAGTCCGGCCTCATGAGATGCAGGCCGTCCTTGTCACCGGCTGCCAACAGCATGCCCTGGGACTCAACCCCCATCAGCTTGGCCGGTTCCAGATTGGCCAGCAGAAGCACCTGCATACCGGGAAGGTTCTCTTTTTCATAATGGCCCTTGATCCCGGCGACCACGGTGCGTTCCTCGCCCATATCCACCGTCAACTTAAAGAGCTTTTTTGAACCCGGAATCTCTTCCGCAGCCACGATGACACCAATTCTGAGATCCAGCTTTTGAAAATCCTTGAAACTGACGAGACCCTGGGGCTCACCCCCATCGGTTTTGGCTTTTTTGGGTTTCTCTTTCCTGGCTGCCGCCGGGGCATGCTTTTCCTTTTTTTTCACGTCAATGCGTGGAAAAAGGCCCGGCGCTTTCCGGATGGGATGAACCGGTTTTTCCAACCCCCATTTCTTAAGGTCCTCCAGACTGCAGTTTTCACCCTGCCTTTTAAGACCCAGCTGCTCCTGAATTTTTTCCGCAGACGCAGGGATAAACGGCCATACCAAACCCGCGATAATCCTGAGGGTTTCGTAAATATGGCAAATGACGGTCTTGAGACGTTCCGGATCTGACTTGGCCAGAACCCAAGGGGCCATAGCGTCAATATATTTGTTGACGTCTGAAATGACTTCCCAGACCGCCATTAAGCCCTTGTGAAACGCCATCTTGTTCAAATGGCCACGGTAGATTTCAACCAGTTCAACAGCGCTGCTTCTCAATGCCTCATCTTCTTCTCCTGAAGGGCCGGGAGCGGGAAGAACGCCATCAAAATATTTGTGTACCATGGTCAGGCTCCGACTCACAAGGTTCCCCAGATCGTTTGCCAGATCCGCGTTAAGCCGATTCACCAACGCCTTCTCGCTGAATTCGGAATCCAGACCGAATGCCATTTCCCGCATGACAAAATATCTGAAAGGGTCCACGCCGTAAATATCGGCCAGGGAAAGGGGATCCACCACATTCCCCACGCTTTTGCTCATTTTCCCCGCGTCGATGTTCCAATACCCGTGCACATTGAGATGCCGGTAGGGTTCAATCCCCGCGGATTTGAGCATGCAAGGCCAATAAATCCCATGGGGTTTCAGGATATCCTTGGCGATGATATGCTGTGCGTGCGGCCAGAATCTGTTAAATCGCTCCCCTTCGGGGTATCCAAGAGCGGAGACGTAATTGATCAGGGCATCAAACCAGACATAGGTCACAAAATCTTCATCAAAGGGAAGGGTAATGCCCCACGTAAGGCGCGACTTGGGCCGGGAAATGCACAGATCTTCCAGCGGTTCGGACAGAAATGAGAGGACTTCATTCCGATACCTTTCCGGCCTGATAAATTCGGGGTTCTGGGTGATATGCTCCACCAGCCATTCCTGATACCGGCTCATGCGAAAAAAATAGTTGGCCTCTTTGATAACGTCCGGCTCTGTCTGGTGATCGGGACACTTTCCATCCACCAACTCTTTTTCTGTATAGAAGCGCTCGCAACCGAAGCAATAAAGGCCCTCATATTCACTGAAATAAATGTCGTCTTTCTCTTTGACCAGGCTCAGAATATTCCTTACCGTTTCCTGGTGGTAGAGGTCGGTGGTTCGAATAAAAGCACTGTTTGAAATATTCAACCTGGGCCAGAGGTCCTTGAACATACCGCTGATGCGATCAACGTATTCCCTGGGGGTCTGACCGGAATTTTCCGCGGCGGTAACAATTTTGTCCCCGTGTTCGTCGGTACCCGTCAGGAAAAAGGTCTCTTCTCCGGCAAGCTTGTGAAACCGGTTCAATACATCCGCCACAATGGTCGTATAGGCATGGCCGATGTGCGGCTCCGCATTCACATAATATATGGGTGTGGTAATATAGAATTTTTCTGACACCGGTTTCAGTGGTTACTCCTTTTTGATTTCTTTTTTTTGAACATCCGGTCTTTGGGCCTTGGAGACCGTTTAAGTTGATTGGCCTTGACTTCAATTTCACCGCCTGCCGCCAGTATCACCGTCACGGTTTCCTTAAAAACATTCTGGCGGATGACTTTTCCATCACCCTCTTTTGTGGACACTTTTTTTCCGATCCGGGGAAGCGTCTTCTTGGCCTTTTCATAGAATTTATCCTCATAGGTGAGACAGCACATGAGCCTGCCGCACATGCCGGATATTTTGCTGGGGTTCAGGGAAATATTCTGTTTTTTGGCCATTTTAATGGTGACCGGCGCAAAGGTGTTCAAAAATGTGGAGCAGCAAAGCGGCCGCCCACAGGCGCCCAGCCCCCCCACCATTTTCGCCTGGTGGCGTACACCGATCTGTCGCATTTCAATTCGTGTCCTGAATCTCCCCACCAGGTCCTTGACCAATTGCCTGAAATCAACCCTTCCATCCGCCGTAAAATAAACAATGGTCTTGCTGCCGTCAAAACGTCTTTCCACCGAGACAATGCTCATGGGAACTGATCTGTCTTTCACCTTCTTGTAGCAAAATTCGTATACATCCTTTTCAAGCCTGCAATCCCTTTCGTAGCGGTCAATTTCTTCAAGGGTGGCCACCCGAAATACCTTTTTTAGCTTGCGATCCGAACTATTTTTCGTTCCATTCTGAGGCTCCGTACAGACATGACCGACAGCGGGCCCTTCCTCAGTGACAACCAACACCTTATCACCTTTGCCCAGAACAAAATGTCCGCAGTCAAAATCGTAGACTTTTCCCGAATTCCTGAATTGAACGCCAACAAACTTACTCATGCTATTTTTGGTTGATCCTCAAAAAAATTTAATAACCGTTCACGGTTAATGATTAGGGTCGTCCCAACTTCCGTAAGTTAAGGACTGTATTTTCCATGACCAGGGTGGGATTTCGCATTCCGTGAAGATCCCTGACCGCCCGATCCACGTGGTGGAAACTTTCAATAAGGTTTTGAAGCGGCACGCCCGAAGCCGTTTTTTCCAATTGCTCCCGAAAATCTCCATTGATCAAAAGGCCCTTTGGAACACCGGTCCGAACCAGTAGAAGATCCCGATACCAGGTCGCCCAGACGGAAAGCAGGTCGAAAAGACCCACTTTTTTATTCCCTGGCTGATCCAGGCCCACGCGTGCCTCTTTGGCACTTTCAACTGCCATGTTCATGGCCTCGGCACTGGAGCGATCATATAGTTCAAAAAGCTTTTTGAGCCATATCCCCCGGCTTTCCAGATAATTGCTCTCTCCCATGATAAGGGCACGCCCCAAACTGCCATGGGCGGCCCTGGCCAGAACCGTCACTGAAGTCTCATCCAGACGCTTCTCTTTATTGAGTTGTTGGATAATTTCTTCGGCTTTAAGGGGTCTGAAAG
>JAERTK010000231.1 GCA_016844935.1 Desulfobacteraceae bacterium
CAGAAATCTGTTTCGAGACTTTTGAAAATAAGCGTATAACCAGGTTGTGAGGCTGCGGATATGTTGCTTTTTTGGGCGACCTAAAATTTCTGGAGGCTACTTTCCAATGGTCAGTGCCCGTTTGTTTTATTGGCTTTTGATGACTTCGGCTATGATTTCAAAACCGGTTTCAATTATTTGCATTGCCGTATCGTTAAATACGAATACTTCCAATGTTCCATCATCAGCGATCAACGCGCCGACAGAAGTGTTAATTTCAATGTCTTCAGTCAACGTTAACGAATAGGCATAACCGACATTTCGAACCTGCTCATTCATCGTCAATAATATGGACGCACCTTTGCTGGGATTGTCCAGGGCCACAATGCGTGCACTTGGATGGACCCTGTATCGGTAGGAAGAACTAAAAGACGGGTCATACATCTGCTTGATCATGATGCCATTGACTTGACTATTTGTGACCGTCGTTTGCAAAAATGCCGTTTCACTGGTATCGGAGAAAAGTTCTTCCGCGGCAGCAGAAGTAATCGTATAGGACTCAGCCAGATAGGTATTGAGTGTTTGAATATCGGTAATGAGTGGCAGGTTGTTTAGTGGGATAGGATCGGCGATCGTGTAGCTGGGTTGATAACCGGAAAAGCCACTGTCATCCTCGGTCGAATTAGGGATATTATTGACATTTTTTCCGGCGGCGAAGTCGTATCCCGATTCAAACCCTTGTGGGGTCTTGATATTGAGTTTCATAAACGCTGAATTGATTGCGTTTGTATTGGAAGCAAAAAAATTAAAAATATACGTTGTTTCCACTTCCTGATGAACGATTTCCATGTTTTCCTGCATACTGAGAGGAATCGGACACATGGGGTTAGAAAGCCCGATCCCTTCATAAAGGTCCGTGGGCGCGCCTGAATGAATACTTGCATAATATTTCCAATGGTTATCGGTTGCATTGACTTCGACGAAACGGTTTGCGTTATCAGGATAATTGTTATCGTAGACGTAAATGCGGTAGGTCTCATCATCCTCTTTCGTGATGGCGTAAGGGGTGATGGCATGGCCCTCAACATCATTGGCATTGTTGATTTTCGAAATATTCAAAACGGCGATGGGATCTCCGTCCATAAAGCCTTGCTGGATGGCATGGATTGTATCCATTGCAGTCATTTGTGAACAGACTGTATTTTGGTAAGCGTATACTGCATGGCTATGCTGGTTGTTGAACTTAACGCCGATGAGGTTAGCAACATCGTTATTTTTAGGTAAGTTAATGGAAGCGGATGTACCCGGAACGTAGTCGTTGGGTACGCTTCGTCCTTTGTAAGGAACTCCTTCATGAAGCATCATGGATGCCATGGCATATCCGTAGCATGAACCCTTGATAAAATTCCCTGAATAACTCATGTTTACAAACTCGCCAAAGGCATTCAATGTACACCTATCGCTGGCAGGGTCAAAGCAGACGGTATTTTTCCCCCACATGCGGGCCATATCATCATCTGTAATCGCTCGGTAATCGTTATCGGGTGCATTTGTAAAGCCGAATCCATCAGGATTGGGCAAAAAGGTGCCATGACCGTTCTCAATCATATTCTTGGGTAGAATGCTGCTTTCAGTCTGATGCTGATTCAGATACGTCGAAGGAAAACGGTCACCGGGGTTGGTCACCGCGACTCCGGTGATCGGCATCAAATTCTCCCCGTTTATCTCTGTTGCCAAGAAAAATTCAAGCTGATAGCGCGTCGGCATATTCCCCATATCCAGGTCGAGTTCAAGTCCGGTGGTTGATGCTTTTGAGACAACCATTTCCGCGATTGGCCTTGAAATGCACGCATCAAGTGTGCTTACGGAAAACTGCCGCAGTGATCCTGTTGTATCATTTTTATCGATACAATATGTCGAATTACCATCTAGTGCCACGACATAGAGTGGGACCGTTGTACCGTCTTCCAGAAGCGTAGAGTCTGGATTGAAAAATACCTGATAAGTCAAACGAAGCGGCGTATCGTAAATACTGTTCCCATAAATGCCGGCAGGGTTGTCAATATTGGTCTGAATCCCACCATAAGGAAAAAAGGGCTGATCCGCGGCATATTGCTGAGACGCCAAGGTAAAAGATTGGGTGTACCCGATAAATGGGAGGCCTTTAATATCTTCAAGGCTGACGGATGTTAGTGTCAGCTTGCCATAGGTTCCGCCATCCAGGAAGCTGGTTAAGTCTGACGCGTTATTGTTCCCACTGTTACAACCTGCAATGAAAAATGTTACGACAAAACCAAGAACGAAAGAACGAAAGACTGAAAGACCGAAATTTAGATTTAGCATGCATTTTTCCTCCACTTTTACGTGTGCTTTTGGTGAGTGAGGTGAGGTGATAAGAACTCGATTTTTTCACAAAAAATATAGAGGAAGCGGGCTTGGGCGTCAATGACAATGTAACCGCGGGATATTTTGGTGGAGACAAGGCGCCGCAAAATTCCGGGACCCTATACTTTTGCATTGCCATTTTATGAGACACTTGTCATTATTGTTTGATCTACCATGAAGTTCAAGTGTTTTCGGGAATTGCGAGGAAAAGCAGATTTAAAGGGAGGAAAAAATGAAAAACAAGAAAATGGCATTATTTGCGAAGGCATTGGCTTTTCTTCTGATCCCCTTTCCGGCGTTGGCGGCGGAAGGCATCCATAAGAAGCCGAATATTCTTTTAATCATTTCCGACGATACCGGGTATGGTGATCTCGGTGCTTATGGCGGGGGTGAGGGGCGCGGCATGCCCACGCCCAATTTTGATCGTTTATCATCCGACGGCATGACCTTTTTCTCGTTTTATGCGCAGCCCAGTTGTACGCCGGGCCGCGCGGCCATGCAGACCGGGCGCATACCGAACCGCAGCGGCATGACCACGGTGGCGTTTCAGGGCCAGGGCGGGGGTCTGCCGGCGGCGGAGTGGACCCTAGCATCGGTGCTCAAACAGGCCGGATACAAAACCTATTTCACCGGCAAGTGGCATTTGGGAGAGTCCGACTATGCGCTCCCCAACGCCCAGGGGTATGATGTTATGGAGCACTGTTTCCTCTATCACCTGAATGCTTACACCTATGGGGACCCAAACTGGTTTCCCGCCATGGATCCGAAATTGCGGGAAATGTTTAACAGGATCACCAAGGGATCTCTGTCCGGCAAGGCCGGAGAAAAGCCCAGACAGGATTGGAAGGTCAACGGCGAATACGTGGACACACCGGAAAAAGGGGTTGTGGGCATTCCGTTTTTGGACAAATATGTGGAGCAGTCGGGTTTGAAATTCCTCGAGGATGCCGCAAAAAAACCCGATCAACCCTTCTTCATCAACATCAACTTCATGAAGGTGCACCAGCCCAACCTTCCGGCCCCGAAGTTTGTACACAAATCGATCTCCAAGACCAAGTACGCCGATTCCATGGTGGAACTGGACACCCGCGTGGGCAATATCATGGACAAACTGCGCGAGCTTGGCCTCGACAAAAACACTTTGGTGTTCTGGACCACCGACAACGGCGCCTGGCAGGATGTTTATCCGGATGCCGGCTATACGCCCTTTCGCGGGACCAAAGGCACGGTCCGCGAGGGGGGTAACCGGGTGCCGGCCATTGCTGTGTGGCCGGGTAAAATCAAGCCGGGCAAACGGAACCACGACATCTTGGGCGGACTCGACCTCATGGCGACTTTTGCAAGTGTGGCGGGATTGAAACTGCCTGCAAAGGATCGGAAAGGCCAGCCCATTATCTTTGACAGCTACGACATGACCCCCGTGCTCCTCGGCACCGGCAAGAGTACCCGCGATTCGTGGTTCTACTTCACCGAGAACGAGCTGTCCCCCGGTGCGGCCCGTGTCGGCCACTACAAGGCCGTCTTCAACCTGCGGGGCGACGACGGTGAGCGGACCGGGGGGCTTGCGGTCGATACCAATCTCGGCTGGAAAGGGGCTGACAAGTACGTGGCCACGGTGCCCCAGGTCTTCGATCTGCTGCAGGATCCGCAGGAACGCTATGATATTTTCATGAACAATTTCACGGAACATACCTGGACGCTGGTCACCTTCAACGCGGCCATGCAGAAGTTGATGAAGACGTACATCGAGTACCCACCGCGAAAAATGCAGAGTGAAATCTATACCGGCCCGATTACCCTGAGCCGGTATCAACGTTTCATGAACGTCCGGGAAGCTCTGAAAAAGGAAGGTTTCTCCTTTCCCATGCCCACCGGTAATTGATAATCGCAAGTCTTTAGAAACGCAGCCATGGAGGGTAGTGCAACGTAGAGATTCAGAAAGAGGGATATCCATTCTTATGTGCCGCATTTCTTAACTGTCACGTTGCGGCCTGATGGAGATGTCCAATTGGCGTATTTCCAGGCTTCTCTTTGAACGTATTCTTCAGCGGATAAATCCGTGGCAAACCTCAGTTGCATGACAAAGCTCTTGCACCAAATAGAAAAATGGGAGCATTTGGTCATGGTCAAGATCGGTCGAAATGCACCATGCCCTTGCGGCAGTGGTAAAAAGTATAAAAAATGCCGCCTGTCGGCACAACCAGA
>JAERTK010000232.1 GCA_016844935.1 Desulfobacteraceae bacterium
CAATTAAGTCTTGTGAAAAAACACAAGAAATTCCCTACAATGCTCAGAAAACCAGTGATAGAAAAGGTTTTCAAAGAATAAATAACGATTCAACTTTTTGAAATCCACTGTGACGTTGTATCACTTGCTTTAGGCTTTCAGCTTTTGAGCTTTTAGCTCTTTCGGTTTATCCGGGTTAGGGCTGGCTCATTCAATGACTTAGATCGGGTAATGCTGGGTGACAAAAAGCCCCTTTCAGGCGGCATAGTGTAAGGTGTTTTCCTTTGTGTGTCAATGGAATAGGTGCTAAGTCCCACAATCATTGACTCCGATAGTCTTAGAATAAGCTAACCCGCCACCCCGTTATCCCGTCATTGTGTTGATCTCTACCTGGCCATCCCGTTAGCCTGCTGGGAGGCTCTCCCTGTTCTGACATCCCGCTGCCAAGTTATCCCGCCCAAGAGTTAATAGAGACTACCCCGCCCTTTGAAAAAGTATCCCTCCTGGACTATAGAAAGGTTTCACCAAAACCCAAAGACAGGAGGGATACTCAAATGCCGCCTACAGCGACAATACAGGACATTAAAGCATATCGGGAGAAAAGCGAAAAGGGGGAAATTACACCTCACAATCTGCCTCCATGCCCGCGCTGCAATATTGAGGCACATCATTTCAAGATCCATGCATACAGGGAACGCCGTTTTTTGATCATAGTCGATATGGTTGTGCAAGCTGCCCATTGCCCGTTGGTTCGATTCATTTGCCCCGGTTGCGGAAAGACCGTTCCCTTTTATCCCGATTTTGCAATTCCCCATAAGCATTATACTCGCCAGTCCATAACCGGCTTTGCCGAGAAATATGTGGCCTCCGGCGCCACCTATCAGCAGGCCGTCATGGACAAGGACGAAAAGAGCTTGCCCGGCTATCCCGATGGAGAAAAAACCCTTGCGCCATCAACGGTACACCGATGGGTCACAGGACTATCTCGTTTGGTCAACACCACACAGAAGGCATTGGACCTGATCTGCCAGGAGAACCCAATTTCCAGTATTTGCCGAGACCTCGCTCAATGGGTCGTCTCCCGGTCGAAGTACAGAACCGAAGGACGCAAAACGTGTTTGTTAAACTGCTTTCGGCTGCTTGCAACCGAAGCCCTTTTTAAGATCGTCTTTAATCTTTCGATTTTCACCAAGTTGGCAATAAACTGCGTCTTTACCTGAGATAACGTTACCTCCATCCCGCCAAGCGGAACCGAAAGGAGGTGATTATTTGGACAAAGAGCAGGAAAAATGGGCCATCTTCTGGTGCGATCTGTTAAGCCCAATCATTTACGGGGAGATCGAACCGGAGGCAACGAACTGGTTTCTCAAACAAAAGGCCTTAGAGCAGTTCCGATATCCGAACGGAGGTGTCGGCACGCCCTCGATTTCCACCCTGCGTCGGAAGCTGAAGCGCTACCAGGAAGGGGGATTTGACAACCTGGCGCGAAAAAAGCGCTCAGATCAAGGAAAACCGCGCAACATCAGCTCCGAGGTGATCGAAAAAGCTATTGAGCTGAAGAAAGAACAGCCCCGCCGCAGCCCGCAAACCATCAACTTCTTCCTCAAGGACATGTACGGGACCAGTGTCCCCCGCTCCACCCTGTACCGACATTTTAAACACGCCGGCGCCACCCGCATCAAGTTAGGCATAACCCGAACCAAAGTGCGCAAACGATGGAGCCGGGACCATACCCATGATCTCTGGGTAGGCGATTTTGAAGAAGGTCCCTACGTTCTTGACCAGGGCGACGTCGTGCCTACGCATCTTTCGGCATTCATCGATTGCCACAGCCGCTATGTAGTCGAAGCCCGCTACTACTTCAGGCAAAATCTGGATATCCTCATCGATTCATGGATCCGGGCACTTTCCATTCACGGCACCCCGATTGAGCTATATGTGGATAACGCCAAAGTTTACCATTCAAACGGGCTCAAGGCTGCCTGTCACCGCCTCAACATAAGGCTTTTGCACAGGCCGCCCAACGACCCGCCTCCAGGCGGTCTTGTGGAACGATTCTTCCAGACCGTTCAGGATCAATTCGAAGCCGAAGTACGGGCCGGTGACATCATAACTCTCGATGAGCTCAACCGTGGCCTATCCGCATGGATGGCCGTCATCTATCACAAAACGAAAAACTCCGAAACCAGACAAAGCCCCAAGAATCGGTATCAACAAGGCCTCACCGTCATCCGTCAGATACACATGAACCGCGTTATTGAGTCCTTTATGCACACAGACTTTCGCACCATCAATAGAACCTTCTCAGATGTTCAATTAGACAAACGCTTCTACCGGGTTGATCCCAAGCTACGGGGGGATCGCGTCCAGGTGCGTTTCGATCCCTTTTCTTCATGGGATACCATCCAAATCTATTCCCTGAAAGACGAGTATCTGGGAACAGGCACCCTCCACAACCGAACCAAAGCGCCTCTCGGGCCCGAACCCGTAAGGACAAAACCCAGGCACAGCTTCATAGACCTTTGGATCCGCAAACACAAGAAAACCTTAGCCCAGCAGACCGGCTCCATCGATTACCGGAAAGTCGTTCAGCAAAGGCACTGGCCTTTTCACGAGTTTGCCAAAACAGTAGCCCATCTGATGGGACGAAAGGCCGGTCTGGCAGATCTTTCAAGCGCAGAACTCGAATCACTCAAAAAAGTCTACAACCAAAGCCGTTCCATCAATCGTCAGATGGTCAGGCAGGCCTTTGAAAAGGCCTCACATCCAACCCTGATCTATATCATTGCAGAACTCAAACATCTAATCCACAAGGAGGTAGACCATGTTTCTTAACCATTTTTCGCTCAACGACCATCCCTTCACCGAAAATCCACCTATTCAGTGGCTCCTGCGCGATCCGCGTATCGATCAGGCCCTGGCAGGACTCCAGTTCTTTGAACAACAAGGCACCATCGGGCTGATCCTCGGGCAAACCGGCATCGGAAAGTCCTCTCTTCTGAGGCTCTTTATCCATGAACTACCACAAAACCGATATCACCCACTTTATCTTCATCTAACTCCTCTCAATGCCAACGCCTTTCTCAGACTCATCGTAACCAGACTCGGTGAAAAACCCAAAATGGGCAAAGATCGGATGCTCCTGCAACTCCTCGATCGCATCAACCAGAACGAAAAGACGACCCTCTTGATCATCGACGAAGCCCATTTGATCGACCCCCAGACCCTTACCGATCTCAGAGTCTTAATCTCTTCCATCCAGGACCAGATACCCCTCAAAATTCTATTGTGCGGCCAGGAAAACTTACGTTACATCCTCAAGCGTTCCTCCCATGCCGACCTGCTCAACCGCATAACCTTTCGACTTTTCCTCAAACCATACTCAAAGGATCAAACCTGCGCTTATATCGACAACCGCATCGCTAAGGCCGGGGGCTCAAACAAGATCTTTGAACCAGAGGCCAAAGAACTCATCCATGACTACGCCGCAGGCGTGCCTCGACAAATCAATAATGTCGCTACCGCCTGTTTGCTCAATGCAACCTCTCAAAACATCAAAAAAATTACCGACGCCTTGGTCAACGATACCATGGCTCAATATCAACTGCCATAGGAGGTGATGTCATGCCAAAAAAATACTTCTCCCCAGATTTTCTCAGAATGCTTAGAAACCAAATACCTATCCATACCGTCATAACCAGCTTTTTGAACATGGAATCCCGAAACTCGCACAACTTACTGCGGTTCCAATGCCCGTGCTGTCAAAATTTCCATACCGCAGTCAACCCTCAAACCAACCTCGCCAGATGCTTCGATTGCCAAGAAAACTTCAATCCCATAGATATGGTCATGGCTGCTGCTACATGTTCCTTCATCGAAGCCGTGCAGTTCCTCGAAGACAAAATGGAGCAGTAGCATAACCCCTTCGCTGCCGGTCGCTTAAAAAGCTTCCGGCAGCTTTTTACAAATCAAATATTACGGCACTATCGGTGTCAGATAAAGTGGGACTTAGCATATTATGCACCACTCAAGATTCAATTTAAGTTCAATCCAACAACTTTTCAGGGCGAATATACACAAAAGGCAAAAAGCGACAATGACGATTCTTTACTCTCTATGAACAAAGATATTTTCTCAAGGGGCAAGAGAGTTTAGTCTAATAGAATTTAATTAGTCAGGATAGGCTCTTTTTGGATCTTGCTGGATTTCCTAAGATTAAGCAATTGTCGGTAAAT
>JAERTK010000233.1 GCA_016844935.1 Desulfobacteraceae bacterium
ATATTATAGTCACATAGGTTCCATTTAATTGGGCAACTGATTGGCTTTTGCTTATCTGAAAGGATCATCGAATACAGATAGAAGAACGGCCCGTTCAAAAAGAAAGAAGAGATGAAAAAATGGAATAAGGAAAGCCTGACCCCATGACTGAAATGATTGATTTGGTGGCGGGAGCCCGCCCTAATTTTATGAAGCTGGCGCCGGTGGTGCGGGCGCTCAAAGCTAATTCCAAGGCCTTGGCTGAACGGAATCTGTCCTGGCGGATTGTTCACACCGGCCAACACTATGACCAGGGGATGAATGACGTTTTTTTCAGCGAGCTCGGAATACCTGAGCCCGATGTGAATTTAAATGTGGGGTCTGGATCCCACGGGACCCAGACGGCGCGGATACTGGAACGTTACGAAGCACACTTGATGGAGAATGGTTCTGCGGCAACGGTGGTTTTTGGTGATGTGAATTCAACGGCGGCCTGCGCATTGGCGGCGGTGAAACTGGGGATTCCCGTGGTTCATGTGGAAGCGGGGCTTCGCAGTTTTGACCGAAGCATGCCGGAGGAGATCAACCGTATTGTGACCGATGCGCTCTCCCGGGTGTTGCTGGTATCCGAGCCGAGTGGTGTGGAAAACCTGAAACGGGAAGGGGTGGATAGAAAGAAGATTCATCTGGTGGGCAATGTCATGATGGATACTCTGGCCCATGAGTTGCCAAAGGCAAGGGGGAGCGATATCTTAAGCCGTCTTGATATTAAACCGGGTGAACCGTATGCGCTGGTTACGTTGCACAGGCCGGCCAATGTGGATGATCCGGCGGTTCTCAAACCGCTTCTGGAGTGTCTGGCGGGCTTTTCCAAAAGACTTTCAATGGTTTTTCCAGTGCATCCGCGCACACGGAAAGCCATGGATGAATACGGGTTTCAAAGCCTGTTTGAGGCCCATCCCGGGTTCAGGTGTGTCTCTCCCTTGCCCTACCGAGATAACCTTTGCCTGATGAGCGGGGCAAAAGTGGTGTTGACCGATTCAGGCGGTATGCAGGAAGAGACAACCTTTTTAAAGGTTCCCTGTCTTACCTTGCGGAACAATACGGAGCGACCTATTACCGTGGAAATGGGTACCAGTCGGTTGGTGGGGAACGACCCCGAAAAAGTCCACCTGGGGTTGGAAGATGTTATGGAGGGGCGATGGCCTGAAGGGAAGGATATTCCCCTTTGGGATGGTAAAACCGGGAATAGGATTGTTGAAATACTCCTCTCGGGGGACTGGCAACCGAACTAATGCAAATCGTTTACATCACCAACCGAGTCCATATGGCGCGGGAAACCCTCGTCTATGTTGAAAACCTCATGCCGTTTGTCACTGAGGCGGTGTTTGTGTGTCCGGGAAGTCAGGTTGAAGACTTTCACTTTAAGAGTCGGATTTCGGTCCGGGTTATTGATGAAGTGAAGGTTCTGGGAAAGGATTTGAGGCGTTTTCGGGAAGCAGGGGATCATCAGTTCAAGAATTGCCTGCTCCGATTTTCCCTGGCGCATGTGAAAGACATTGATGATGAGTTCATCATGAGTGACGATGACAACCGGCCGCTGGTGGAGATCCCCCTTTCCTTTTTTAAATCGTCTGGCAGGTATTCCGGCTACTATTACTACGACCTGAAGAAATGGTCTGCCCGCGAGACGGATTATGACAGGGGACAACATGAAACTTGTGGGATCCTTGAGGATAAAGGGTATGAGATCTTTTCCTACTCGTCACATATGCCCCAGATAATTAATAAAGGTTTTCTTGCTGAAGCAGCTCGGGTATTTCAGGACAGTCTGGATCAAGGGGCGCCGCTGGATGAATGGAGTGCTTATTTCAATTTTGGGCAAAATGTTTACCCCGAGCGGTTTCATCCCCCTATGCCCTTTAAGACCCTTTGCTGGCCGCCATTTCCCAGTGACTGGGATCTTCATGTGCGGCCGGATGAATTCTGTTTTGAGAATTATTATCCAATTCTCTACGAAAGCAACTCGATATTTTCTGATTTGTCCACCGGGTTTGATGAGACCTCTCATGTTGAAATCGCAAACGAGAAAATAAGGCGAAGAATGGCATTTCAGAATGACTTTGAAGCGGGGAAAATATCTCTGTGGGGGAAAATGTTTTTTTTGTGCCGTGACATGGCCGGGCGTTTTCCAAATGTGAGAAGACGTTTTAATACCATGATCCCACCTTCAAGGCAGGCAATGGTGCTACATTTTTTCTTGGATGGTTCTTCTAGAAAGACAAAAACCGGTAACCGGCAACCGTAAACCGGCAACCGCTTCTTTATGTCCCCAAAAATAAAAATCCTGGTCAACGCGTTTCCCATGGTCAATGTGAACACCGGTATCGGCCGGTATCTGCGTTGTTTGTACCAGGCGTTGGAAGAGTATTATGGCGACAGGCTTGAGATCGGATATTTTGACGGTAAAGGGGTTTCAACTACTATGCCATCGGGGCCTGAAAACCTGAGCCGGTGGTCCGGACTGGTCTCCCTTTTCTGGCGCCTTCCGGCCTACCCTGCATTCTTTCTCAGGCTCTGTTTCCATTTTAACCAGGAACGAAACTTCAGGAGATATGTTAAGAACTATGATATTTATCATGAGGCTGGTTTCTTTCCATTTTTGACGCCGGCCCATGTGAGGACTGTATTTACCCTTCATGATCTGTCGGTTTTTCGCTTTCCCGAATATCATCCCCGCGAGCGAGTGCTCTATTGCCGGGTCTTTCTTTCCAGGAGGTGTCAAAATGTGTCGCAATTCTTGACGGTTTCCCAATTCAGCAAAGACGAGATGATGAAATTCCTCCATATATCGAACGAAAAAATACGCGTTATCTATGAAGGATTTGATGTTCCCGCCTTTTATCCCAGACCTTTTAAAAATGTGAGTGGGTTTCTTCAGGAGCGGCGTTTGCCGGAAAAATACTTCCTTTTTGTAGGCAGTGGTGATCCACGGAAGAATATGGATATTATTCCCAAAGCGCTTGATCGGGCGGGCCTCGAGGTGCCGCTGGTGGTTGCGGGATGGTCGGGTTGGGCAGAGAAGAATGCGAGGGCAAAGGTCCTGTTTCTCGGGTATGTAGAAGATGATGCGCTTGCATGCCTTTATTCCGGAGCTCTGGCCCTGATTTTCCCCAGCCGCTACGAGGGTTTCGGTCTTCCTATTCTGGAGGCCATGGCCTGTGGTTGTCCTGTGGTGACCACCCGGGAGGCCAGTATGCCCGAAGTGGCGGGAGAGGCCGCTCTTTACATGAAAGACCCCGACGATGCGGAAGGTCTTGCCAAAATTCTGAAAGAACTGGCTGTAAATCCCCTGCACCGAAAGGAGTGGGTGGAGAAGGGGTTGTTGCAAGCCGGTCGATTTTCGTGGCGAAATACGGCTGATGCTACCTTTGAGGCCTTTGAGCAGACGTTTCGCGAGAGAGAAATATGAGAATGAACGCAAACGAACGGAAAATCCTCAGCACCACTTGTTTAGGTCATTTTTTAAGCCATTTCAATATGCTGGTGTTTCCGGCGCTGGTGTTGCCCTTGACGGTAAAATATGGCATGGGGCTGGCGCCGGTTCTGGCGCTTTCTTTCTGGATGTACCTGTTGTTCGGCGTGACGGCGTTGCCATGGGGTTTGCTGAGCGACCGGTTCGGGGCCAAACCGCTGTTGCTTACCTTTTACACGGGGGCCGGATTCTGCGGGCTGGCCGCCGGATGGTTTGTGGATGACCCCGTCACCTTTTCTCTCTGCCTGGCCGGGGTGGGTCTTTTTTCGGGGATTTATCATCCTGCGGGGTTGGGATTGATCTCCAAAGGGATTGAGCGCATGAGCATGGCCATGGGGTATAACGGTATGGCGGGCAATGCGGGTCTGGCCGCTGCCCCCATCCTGGCGGGGCTCATCAATTATTATTACGGCATTGAGACGGCTTTTTACTTCCTTGGGGGCTGTAACCTCTGTGGCGCTTTTCTCATGTTAACCCTGCCCTTTGGGGAACCTGAAAAGAAAAAGAGGGCGGTGGGTGAAACGCCGGGGGGCCTGATCATGGCGTTTGCCGTTTTGTGCGTGGCCATGATGCTGGGGGGTGTGGCGTATCGTTGTGCCACTGTGGTGCTGCCCTCCTACTTTGAGCTTCGAAACCCGACGCTTATTGCCTATCTGGGGAATCTGGACTGGTTACCCGCGTCACGCAATGTGGCGGCCACGGCCCTGTCTTCTCTGGTATTTGCCATTGGGATGCTGGGACAATATATGGGGGGATGGGTGGCTGAGCGCTTTGAGCCCCGCCGGGGCTATCTGGTGTTTCACCTGGTGGCAATGCCTCTGGCGCTGTTGATGGCTTATACCATGGATATACCGCTTTTGCTGTTGACCATCTGCTACATGTTTTTTCTGCTGGGCGCGCAGCCCATTGAAAACAGCCTGGTGGCGTATCTAACCCCTGATCGCGTGCGACACAGCGCTTATGGCACTAAATTTGTTCTCACCTTCGGGATGGGGGCGGTGGCAGTGTACGTGGCGGGATGGATCGAAACCCAGTGGTCGTTGTCGGCGGTTTTTGTGGCCATGGCGGTGGTTTCGGTCCTGATTGTTCTGGATATTTTGTTGCTGATTTCCAGAACCAAGGAAATCGGTTAACAGTCGACGGTTATCGGTTTCAGGCTGTCTGTTGAAAAAACCGGAAACACTGTCTCTAAAAATTGGAACATTCCTTTATATCGATGTTATTGGATATTCGAGACAAACTTCGCTTAGACCATTCGGATATTTTTCAGTTGAACTTTATTCGAAATCCCGGTTCTTTTGTTTTCCGACGGTATTACCGTTCGGGTTTGCGGTCCCATGTTATGGCGGTGTTGCGCCCGGAGGATGTGAGAAGGGAAAAGGAAGGGGTCGTAAAGGATGGCGTGAGATGGTTTCCGAAAGCAAAGCCTGTGAAGATGCTGCGGATTTTCCGTACACGGTTTGGAAGCTTGGATGATGCCACCCAGGAACTGAACCGTGTAAAGGTGGTTGAAAAATATCTGGCGCCTGAGTATATGGCCAGATCCAGTGAGTTCCTGGTGGATTATCGGATTCACGGGAAGTATGAAACGCTGCTCTGCGGGCTTCAGGAATATGTTGAAGGAGAGATCCTGGATCCTTGGGGGCCTTTGGACCCGCCTGCATTGTGGGCGCTTTTCTGTCGCATGGCGGACCACGAAACCCATGGATCCGGTTTGGAAAAAGACCCGATTGAGAAATGGACTGAAACTGTGAGAAAAATGGCTGAGAAAGCCCTGACTCAGATCAGAAAAATGATCCGGGACGCCCGTTTAGTTCCCGATCTGGCGGGGATTGGGAATCTGGTGTTGACGCCATCGGGGGGCATAAAGCTGGTGGATATCAATAATATTTCCGAAGTTTCGTGTGTGGCAGATATTTTCTGCGATGACAAAGGATACCCGGTCTGTGATAAATCGGTGGAGGCCCTTTTGTTGATGGAACAGAAGCTTCTGGGTCGTCCACTGGATAAAGAAGATTCCGTTTATGGGGCGTTTCTGGATGCTGACAGAATGAAAGAGGTTCAAACACTTGAAACGTTGTTTCATCGGTCCAGGGGGGTTGCGGGGTCCTCCTATCCGATTTGATGAAAGAGGAGAATAACATGATTGCGCAATTGTCGGTTCATCCCATCGGGGAAGGGACCAGTTTGGGACGGTTTGTGAGAAAAGGTGTGGCCGTTATAAAAGAATCCGGCTACAAGTATGACGTGGGCGGCATGAGTACGTCCGTTGAAGTGCCGGATCTGGATGCGTTGTTTGAACTGGTGAAGGCGGTTCATGCGGCCCATGTGGGGGAAGGCGCCCAACGGGTGGTGGTGGATTTGAAGATCGATGATCGCCGGGATAAACAGGCGACCATCGAAAGCAAGAAAATGTCGGCTACAAAACCGTAGGGGTTTTAGGCATAAACCGCTGCAGCGGCGTCAAGGGCTTTGCCGGTGTTGATGCCGGCGCCCTGGGCTTTCAGGATGGTTTCGAGGGCTGAGAGGAACAGGACCACGTTCCGGCGCCTGGACGCGTGGCCCATGATGCCAACCCGCCATACTTTGCCGGCCAGATCGCCCAATCCTCCCCCGATTTCCATGCCGAAATCGTTTAGAAGCGCTTTTCGCACTTTCAGGTCATCAGCGCCCTCCGGGATACACACGGCGTTCAGCATGGG
>JAERTK010000234.1 GCA_016844935.1 Desulfobacteraceae bacterium
GATTCTTTCAATGTGCGCTCGGGGCCCAGCAGTCCCATTTCTTTCGCCTTAAAAAACAGTTCTTCCCTGAAATCAGGGTGCGCGATACTGATCATGGCCATGGCGCGTTCCTGGAAGCTTTTTCCAAAAAGGTTTACGACCCCATACTCCGTCACCACATAATGCGCATCCCCTCTCGGTACCACGACCGCTGTGTTTTCAAGCATGGGGACAATTCTGCTCTCGGTTCCTCCCGCAAATGTGGAGGTCAGCAAAACGATGGATTTGCCGCCCGGGGAACGGGAGGCGCCTCTCATGAAATCGAGCATGCCGGTTACCGCTGAATAATAATTGTGAGACAGTGCATCGGCGGCCATTTGTCCCGTCAGATCCATGGACATGCCCACATTGACACATACCATCTTGTTGTGTCTCGCAATGATGCCGGGATCATTCACATAATCAGAAGGGTAGAAATCGATGGAAGGGTTATCATGGATAAATTCATAAAACAACTGGGTGCCGATGGCACTGCTGGCGACCAGCTTCCCCTCATTAAACCCTTTTTTTCGGTTTGTGATTACACCGCGAGCCACCAGGTGCATGATGTCATCCGTAATATACTGGCTGTGGACACCCAGATCCTTCTTGTGGGAAAGGGCCAGGAGGGTGGCCTGGCTCGTCACACCCGGCCCGATCTGAATGGTTGATCCATCGTCGATCAATCTGGCGACATACTGGCCGATGGTATTGGCTGTTTCCGATTCCGGCATTTGGTTGATGGTTAAAAGGTCTTCATCATGCTCAACAATGACATCCACGTCGTTTACATGAATAAAGCTCTGGCCAAGGACCCGCGGCATCCCGGAATTAACCTGGGCAATGACCATGTCCGCCGACATGGCGGCAGCCTGAGTGATATCCACGGAGACACCCAGGCTCATCCAGCCGAAATCATCCGGAGATGAAACCTGGATCAGAGCCACATGAATGGGCAACTGCCGGCTTTTGAAAAGGCGTGGAATTTCCGAAAGGTTGATGGGTGTGAGAAATCTCAATTCCCGGCGGGTCGTGCTGGTCTTGGCGGAACCGAGATAAAAGGACCGGATGTCCATGGTTTTGCACATGGTTTTATCTGCGATCAAGCTCAGGGGAGTGCTGTCAAGGGCCATCAACCTGACGATCTCAATATCTGTAAAACAATTAGAGGTTCCCGCAAGGGCTTTGACGAGGTGCTGCGGCTCTCCGCAACTGGAGCCGATAAAAACGCGCTGGCCCCCTTTGATGAGTTTTACGGCATCAACAGCGGTCTTCTTTTTCTCCACATATTGATCGGCCCAATGGGTTTTTGCCATGTTTTCACCTGTTTTCGATGTTAGGGGCAGTTTACAGGGTGTACCCGCCGAACGGGAAAAATGCCAAAGACATCATCAATGGTGAAGATTATCAGAAAAAGAAGAAAAGTTGTACATTTATATTATTCTGTGATATCTGTTCTCGTCAATCGGAGGCGCGGGTGTTGCAAGCGGCTTTTCACAACATCAAGATCAAGAGCAGAGAAACCGGAGAAATGTTTCACCTGAGATCCCATGAAAGATGAATTGACCCACCAAGTTGATATGCTGCTTTCAGAAGGCAAGAGCAGATTTCAAATCTGGAAGCGGCTTAAAAACAGCGAAAACGCAGTCGGTTTGAGGGGTCGCCTGAACAATAAAGCCCTTTTGAAGGATAAGCAGAAATATCGCTATCTGAACATCTTCCTGACGTTGATCCTACTATTTGTGACCACGAGTAAAATCCTGGGGGTTGTTCTTATAGCAATGGGATATGAGCCTCTTCCGAGGGGTATTCTTATTCCAAAAGGTATCTATATGTTCGTTTCTCTGGTTGTCCCCATGATAAACATGTACATTCTGAAAGAAGTTTTCTCTTTTAGGCGCAGTGGCTATATGTTTCTTGTTATACTGACCACCCTGTCGCTGGTGTATCCGGAAAATCGGCATTATCCCGAAATTCTGTTTGTTCTTGCAATGATCGCCATTTCCTCAGTTCTATATTTTAAACTGTTTCCAAAAAAATTGCTCATCCCGGCCCCAGTGGACAAATCTGTAGACAAGTCTGTAAAAAAGAAATTGTAATGAACGGGGGAAACGCCCATTTTTAACCGGCATTGATTCTCAACTCTTTTGGTTTGGACGGGTTCATGAACACAAATGCTGTTTCCCATGCGGTTGTTCTGGAATTCCTCAGCAACAAATTTCCTTTCAGCGAGCTTGATCGATCCCACCTGATGAGGTTCGCCAAAAAAGCCACCATCGATTTTTTCCCAAGCGGGACCCTGATTCTCAAGCAGGACGAAAGTGAGGTCGGCCACTTTTATGTGATCCAGAAAGGTGGCGTCAGAAGTTACCGGCTGGATGACATGGGGAATATCACCTTGAAGGATTTCAGGGGTGAAGGGGAACATTTCGGTGCCCTTCCCATTATTCAAAATACCACTGCAAATCTCAATGTTGAAACCCTGGATGATACCTTCTGTTTTCTCTTTGACAGGAAGGATTTCCTGAACCTTATTGAAACCAACCAGAAAGTAAAACGCCATTACTTAAGCACCATGTCCGAGAAGATGGCCCAGCCGGTCTATTCTGAGCTTCGTCAGCAGAAAATCTCACCCCGTGCCGAAGGCGCTCTGTTTCTCTTTAACGCCAGGGCCGGGGAGATCTCCAAGGGAAAGCTTTTTACCGCATCGGTGGACACCTCGGTTCAGCAGATATCCCAGCTCATGTCGGAGAAGAGGATCGGTTCAGTCCTGTTGACGGATGGCCGGGGCCAAATTGTCGGCATTGTTACGGACAAGGATATTCGGGGCAAGGTTGTGGCCAGGGGGCTCGATTACCGTACAAAAGCATCGGAAATCATGGCGGCGCCGGTGCAGACCATCTCCGGGCAAGCCATCTGCTTTGACGCATTGCTGGCCATGATAAAAAACCGGATTCACCATCTTGCCATCGAAGAAGATGGGAAAATTTCAAAGATGCTCACCACCCACGATATCATGGTGGCACAGGGGAGTTCTCCTTACTTTCTATTCAGGGAAATCCAGGCACAGCGGCAGATCAGTGGATTGTACGAACTGAGCCGAAAGATTCCCATGATCGCACGCCCGCTGATTAAAGAAGGGGCAAAGGCCTGTAATGTGACCCGGATGATATTTGTGTTGAACGACCATGTTTTGGACCGATTGCTGGGGCTTCTTCAGGAAGAATTGGGGAAGGCGCCCCTGCCGTTTTCCTGGTTGTTATTCGGCAGTGCAGGGCGTCATGAACTGGTGTTTAAGAGCCGCCAGACCAACGGTATCATGTATGCGGACAGCCCGGATGAAAAAATCGCCCGGGAGGCCAGGAAATATTTCAGGATTCTATCCGAGCGTGCCGTCAAGCATCTGATTGCATGCGGGTATCCATCGGATGCGGGGGATATTAGTGCCGCCAATATGAAATGGCGACAGCCTCAGTCCGTGTGGGAGACGTACTTTGGGGACTGGTGCGGGTTTCAAAGCCAGGAAGAAAACATTGATCCTGCCATTTTTTTCGATTTCAGGTCCGGGGCAGGGAGTGCCTCCCTTGCGGAGAAATTGAAAGGGCAGGTCCATGCCTTGACCCGAAAAAATGATCAATTCCTGCGCTATCTGGTTCAAAATTGCGTCTCAGTGGAACCACCGTTATCGTTTTACGGAAATTCCGTGGTGGAAAAAGACGGCCAGTATGGGGAGACCCTCGATTTGGAGGGCAGAGGGCTGGCATTTTTTGTCGATTTTGCACGGGCCATGTCCCTGAAATACGGGATCTCCAAAACCAACACGTTGGAAAGACTTCGTTCCCTGCTGGAAAAGCAGCACATCCCAATGGACCTGGGTTCCGAGCTTGTTGAGGCTTATGAGCTGCTGATGCATATAAAACTGTTTCACCAGCTCCATCTGATGGAGGACGGGCAGACACCCGACAATGACATCCGTCCCGACGATCTCTCGGATCTGGAAAAGCAGACACTGAAAGAGGTTTTCGAGGTGATCAGGCGTTTGCAGGGGATGGCGCGACTTGAGTTTGGATTCCCGAAAAAACCATGATATGTGTGGCCAGGGATCTTGTTGAATCAGAACACCTCGCCTGTGGTTATTGATGATTCATGCCGATGATAAGATTTATAAAGCGTCTTTTCCCATCGAAACGGCCAACGCATCCCGCCATCGTTGCAAACAACCTCATCAGCGTTGCGTCGAACAAAAAACTGCCGGTCCGGGAGTGTGAATTTGTGGTGTTCGACACCGAGTTGACCGGTCTGAACCTGCGCAAGGATGAAATTATCGCCATTGGCGCGGTTCGCATCAAAAAAATGAGGATTTGTTGCGATGACACGTATTACGCGCTGATCAAACCGCGGGGAAAGCTTCATACGGCCAGCACCCTCATCCATCGGATTACACCCCGAGAACTCAAAGGAGCTGAGCCCATAATTGATGTTCTGCCCCGTTTCATTGACTTTTGCGGCGGCGCTTTTCTGGTGGGACATCACGTGTCCCTAGATCTGAAGTTTGTCAATCGCGCATGTGAAAATTTCCTGGGCGGCGTCATCCAGAGTTCAAGCCTGGATACCATGCGGCTTGCCATGGCCTATAAAGCATCCATGAGCGGTCCCTATTTCGATCATCACGAAAAGCAGAATTCCTACCGGCTGGCATCTTTAAGTGAAGAATTTCATCTCCCGAGGTTTGAGGAACACAATGCGCTTCAGGATGCATTGCAGACTGCCTATCTTTTCATATACCTGATCCATAAAATGCGCTCGGGAAATATGGGAACCGTGAGTGATTACCTGAAGATCGGGAGCTAAAACCGTGCCAAAACAAAACGGCCCCTACAAAAAACATATCTACTGGTTAACCAAGGACCAGGCGTCACAACTGAAAGCCCACCTTCTGAGTCGGCGTATCAAATTGAAGCATGCCAGGGGAATTGTCTGTACCCCGCTTGATGTGATCAACAACATCACGAGTGTAGCGCCTGAGGTCTGGGATGATACCTGCGGCAGACAGGGCAGTTGGTATCGAACCTCCCATAAAAACGGCTTATATCTGATCATCAGCTCATTTGAACTGGATGATTTTGAAACCCAGAAATCAGCGGTGATTACCGAGTCCGATTTTGTGCTCCCCGAGCCGGTTTCCCCGGAGGCAATACAGGGTCTTTTTGAGGACCCTCGTCTCAAGGAAAGAATGCCCGCCCGATGGCAACAAGTGGAAGAAATGGAAAAACGGATATACCTGAGATGGGCCAAAAGGTTGGATTCCCCTGTTCAGGACTATGACCAACTTTACCGGATCCACACGGCCAACCATGCCAATTTCATAAATCCCAGGGCTTTCATCCAAACCCCTGACGGTATCATTCCCTATTCCATCGACCGGAGCGCCCATTTGTGCTCCTGCTGTGTGGAACTGTTTCAAGTTCTGGGGAGCGAATTCAGGAAAAAACTGGTAGCGCCCTGTCCCGGAGCCACCATATTTGCCCGAATGAAGCCGGATCGATACTTGCTGGTTGAAAAACCTTGAGACCCAGTTTGAGCAATCTTATGCCTTGACACCTGAACCCATATCCCTTAGATTTTCGCTCGTATTGCACGGGGCAGGCCCGTTTGCCAGTCCGCCAACGCCTATGAAGGGTGATCATATCCATGCCGACGCCACAAGCAGAGAAACTGAGCAAAACCCGAAATCTGGGTATTATCGCCCATATCGACGCTGGGAAAACCACCGTAACGGAGCGGATCCTCTTTTATTCCGGTCGCGTGCATAAAATGGGCGAAGTCCATAATGGTGAGGCCACCATGGACTGGATGGCGGAAGAAAAGGAACGGGGTATCACCATCACCTCTGCGGTGACATCTTGTGATTGGCGTGGACACATTATTAATATTATTGACACCCCGGGGCACGTGGATTTTACCATTGAGGTGGAACGCTCTTTGCGGGTACTGGATGGCGCCATCGGTGTCTTTTGCGCCGTGGGTGGGGTGGAACCGCAGTCCGAGACGGTCTGGCGCCAGGCGGATCACTACCGGGTGCCCAAGATTGCTTTCATTAACAAGCTGGACCGGGTGGGTGCTGATTTTTTTAGGGCTGTGGAGATGATCGAAAAGCGTCTTGAAGCAGCCCCTCTTATTCTTCAAATCCCCTGGGGGGCGGAGGATCAGTTCAAAGGCGTCATTGATCTCATGGGGATGGAGGCCATTTTGTGGGAAGATGAAACCCTTGGCGCGGAATACCGTACCGTCCCCATTCCCGAGGCGATGCTCGAAGAAGCCGCCAGATACCGGGAGTTGCTCCTGGAGAAGCTGGCGGATAACGATGATCGGGTGATGGAGAAATATCTTTCCGAGGAAGAAATACCGGTTCAGGAGCTCAGAGAAGCCATCCGGAATGCGACCATTCAAATGGCCTTGGTGCCCATCTTCTGCGGTACGGCACTGCGGAATAAGGGTATTCAACCCCTCCTGGACGGTCTTGTGGATTACCTTCCCTCACCCCTGGATGTTCCTGCCATCGTGGGAACCGACCCGGTTTCCGGCGAGACGGAAACGCGTCCGGCGAAACCGAAAGGGCCCCTCTCGGCCCTGGCATTTAAAGTGATGATGGATCAGGGCCGAAAGATGACCTATCTCCGGATCTATTCGGGGACCTTGAAAGCCGGTGAAATGGTTTTCAATCCCGGGAAAAATGTCAAAGAAAAGCCGGCACGGCTATTGAAAATGCATTCCAACAAACGGGAACGCATCGATGCTGTTTCAGCAGGGGATATCGTGGCGGCCATGGGTCTGAAAACCACGACCACCGGCGATACGCTCTGCACGGAAAATGATCCAATCCTGCTGGAACCCATACAGTTCAATGAGCCGGTCATCAGCGTGGCGGTGGAGCCCAGAAAAGTCCAGGATCATGAGAAGCTTCTGGAGGCCCTCAAAAAACTGTCCGAGGAAGATCCCACATTCAAAACCAAAATAGACGAAGAAACCGGCCAAACCCTTATTTCGGGAATGGGTGAATTGCATCTGGAAATCCTCACTGGAAGGCTCAAGCGGGAATTTTCCGTTGAAATCAACCAGGGGAAACCCCAGGTGGTCCAGAGGGAAACCATCACTGCACCCATCATCCAGGAAGAAATATTCCAGAGAGAACTGGGTGGTCAACAGCACTTTGCAGGGGTTAAAATCGAAATATCACCCCTTAAAAGAGGGTCTGGCAACAAATTTGTGAACCAATGCAAAGCACAAGGACTTACCGAAGAATTTCTTGAGGCCATAGGTCAGGGCATCCATGAAGCCCAAGGGGGCGGTTTCGTGATGGGTTATCCGGTTGTTGACGTACGGACCACCCTTTTAAAGGTTCAGATAAAAGAGTCTTCCGATGCCATGGCGTTCAGGGTTGCTGCCAATATGACCTTCAAACAGGCCTTTGTGAAAGCGGAACCCATTCTCTTAGAACCCATCATGAATACGGAAGTGCTGGTGCCCGAGGCGTTTACGGGGGATGTGATCGGCGATTTGAATGCCCGGAAGGGGAAAATTTCCCAGATCGTCAGTAAGGGATCGACCCAGGTGCTGACGGCCCATGTTCCCCTGTCAAAAATGTTCGGTTACTCCACGGCCCTGCGGTCCGCTTCCCAGGGCAGGGGGACCTTTTCAATGCAGTTCAGCCATTACGACCATGCATAACTGTCTGCCTACTTGTGTTTGACCCCCAGTACCGCTTTCCCTTTACCGTAATCGATGATAACCCCGTTGGGGGTAATTTCCGTCAATTTATAGCCGCTTTCCCCAATGGTATCCCCTTCCCTGTAACCCTTCATATTCATGAAGACCCGACGTTCCAAAGGGTTGGGGGAATACATGTGTACATTGATTTCCAATGGGCCCAGAGTGGATTGTATGTTTTCCGGAAGCTCATGGACAAAGGGGTACGTCACTTTCGGCTGCGCCGGGGGAGCCACTGGCGCGGCCGCTTTTGGAGGCGCCTTTGTCCGACTGGGGGCCACCACCACTTGCTTTACTGGTTCCGCCGCCAGTTTTTCCCGTGGGCTGACGGTTTTTTCAGCTGCCGTGGGAGGTTGCTTGTTGTTTTCTTTGGGTGCGGGTGTTTGAGCCTTAGACGGATTGTTTTTTGCCTCAATTTTCGGTTGTTTATCTTCCCCGCCTGAAACAGGGGGTGGTGTGGCGGTTTTTTTGACCGGTTTTTTTGCAGGCGACAACGGTGGAGACAGGTCTTTTTGCGGCAACTGTTTTGCCGGGGCCGATGCCGTCAGGGTAGATTTTGGCTGTTTATTTTTGATGAGGTTCTCGGAGGGTTCCTGTGGCCAGATGATGATGGCCACCACCACGAAAGCGGCCAGAACAGCGCCGCCTACCCAGATCCATGGGTGGTACTTACGGCGGTTCGGACGTCCTTCCTGATAAATGGCACTCAAATCAGGTGCCTTTTCAAGTTTTCGCTCCCGTTCAGCGCGTTTTAAGGCGTCCAAAATCAATGACATATGGCTTCCTTCCGATTAGCGGATCTCATGGTTCGGGGAGGGGGGGAGTCTCCCGTTCCGCTTTCGTCAACTGAATCAGGGTTTGTTCTCCCACAATGCCGTCCGGCTCTACGGCATGGGACCGTTGAAAATTCATGACCCGCATTTCCAGAATATGGTCAAAAACAGCCTTGTCAGTTTCGTCCGAGGCGTTGCTCAAACCCTCCAATCGGTTCAGTTGCGCCTTCAGCCAGCGCACGTCAGGACCCGTATCCCCTTTTTTGAGGATGGCACTCTTGATGGGCGGTGGTTCCCAGATCAGGGTGAAATCTCCGAACCAGAAAGGGTCCAGGTCGGTTCTGGACAGGGACAACCGGCTGTCCCCGAAATCCAGGATCACCTCCTGGTCCTCGATTTCCATGGTAGCGGCATAATGCCGGCGCCCCCGGCTGTCAATCAGTTCGAGGATCGCCGGACGGTTCAGGTGTTTGAGGGTGGTCCAGTTTCCCCTGCCGCTATAGCAGCGATAACCGGCGTTGGGCGCCCATTCACAAACACCCAATCCCGACATGGCGGGATAAGCCAGGCCCCAGTGCCTCAATAGGGATTGAAAAGCGTTTTCCATCCGGGTATCTACCTTTTCACCGTAAAAAACGTCGTCAAGGGTCTTGGGGGTTTCTCCCGCCTGCATTTTCGCCATGCCATCCGCCGGCTGTGCGGTGGTCTTAACCATGTTGCTCTGCCATGGTGGCCACCAACGGTCCATATTGGGATCCTGTAAAAAAAGCCATCCTGCCCCCAAAAGAACCAGAAACAGCACCGCCAACAGCCACCCCGTGAGGCCAGGACTCCGAACAAAAGCTTTTTTTCCCATGACTTCGGCGGCGGCTTTTCGGGCCAGGCTTCTGTTAACCATCGTGCGTTTCCTGCCGTAGGCGCCTAAGAGCGCCCGGTCACAAATGGTATTGATCAGCCGGGGGATTCCGCTGGACAAACGGTGTATGAGGTGGAGGGTGCTCTTCGTAAACAAAGGACGTCTGCGCCCTGCCACCTCAAGGCGATGTTCAATGTAGGCGGCGGTTTCTTCGGAGGAGAGCGGTGTGAGATGGTAGCGGGCCGTGACCCGCTGGCCCAGTTGGCGCAGTTCCGGTTTGGCCATCATGCCCTGGAGTTCCGGCTGGCCAATGAGAAGAATCTGCAGCAGCTTCTGGGTGGTGGTTTCCAGGTTGGTCAGCAGTCGCACCTGTTCCAATACATCGATGCTGAGGTTCTGGGCTTCGTCAATGATGACCACCGTCCTCTTCCCATTGGCATGGATTTCCAGGAGGTGACGATTCAGGTGGTCGATGAGTACCTTGAGGCTGTTCGCCGGGGTCGGGTAGGAAACTTTCAGTTCGTCGCAGAGAGATGCCACCAGTTCCAGGGAGGTCTGCTTGGGATTCAGGACCAGCGCAACCTCAACCCCTTCGGGGACCTGTTCCAGCAGGCTGCGGCACAGGGTTGTTTTGCCCGTTCCCACCTCTCCGGTCAGCAGCACAAATCCCCCTTTTTCGCCCATTCCAAAAAGCAGATGGGCCAGGGCCTCCCGATGGCGCTGGCTCATGAAGAGGAACCGGGGGTCAGGGGTCAGGGAAAAGGGATTTTCTGTGAGCCCGAAATATGAAATATACATGGCTTTCCAATCACAATAATATTGTCACCAGGGGAGACATTGGGGTGTTATTCTCCGGAAGGTACCTCAAAGACCGGGGGCCGTTTCTCCAGAAATGCCGTCAGGCCTTCTACGCCGTTCGGCTGGCTTGCCGCGAAAGACAATAAATTCCGCTCATTCTCCAAATGGGTTTCGAAACTGGTGTTAAATGAATCGGTTATGAGCTTTTTCGAAGCGGCAAAGGATGTAAGAGATCTTTTCCTCAGTTTGCTAAGCAGGTCAAAAGTTGCCTCAACCGTTTGACCCTCATCCGCCATTTCGGTAACGAGTCCCCATTCGGCGGCTTTTTCCGAATTGATGGGTCGGTCAAATGCCGCGATTTCAAGGGCTCTTGCCGCGCCCACCAGCCGCGGCAACATGAATGTACCGCCACCATCAATGCTGAGGCCGTTGGACGTATAGCCCTGTTTTAAAATGGTGGATGTGGTCATGATTCTGAAATCACAGGCAAGTGTCAATGAAAAACCACCGCCCGCAGCCAACCCGTTAACGGCCGCCACAACCGGTTTGGGCATTCGCCGGATTTCAATGATGGCTTGATGAAACTGGGCCGCCAGGGCATGAAAGGCCCTTGAAAGATCATTTCCCTGGCTGTTTACCCACCGCAAATCGCCGCCGGCGCAAAAGGCATGACCCTTTCCCGAGATGACCACCCCGGCAATGTTCCGGTCCAGGGAAAGGGTGATAAGCGTCTCTGCAAGCCGTTGCACCATATCCAGGTCAAAAGCGTTATAAGCCTCGGGGCGATTCAGGTAAACAATTGCAATATCCTCTTTTTCCTCAAGATGGATCGTGTTTTCCATGCGGGACCTCCCTGAACCGGTTGAATTCCACGGATTCAATAATTCGATTACTTTCATGAAAGCGCTTTGACAACCACCGATGCGGGTATTAGAGTTGACTCAGCACCGTTATTCCAGTATGGATAACAGCGCTTGAACCATAACACGGTAATATATCCCGGAAACATATCCTAAACAAGAAACGATTTCAATGGAAACCAAACGACCCTGCTTGATTGATCATTATGAAAGACGCCTCAATTACCTCCGTATCTCCATTACTGACCGGTGCAACCTTCGGTGTCGCTATTGCATGCCGTCCGAGGGCCTCGAAAAATTGGCGCACGAAGATATTCTGACATACGAAGAGATCCTTCGCCTGGCCCGCATCGCTGTTGGTCTGGGTGTGGATAAGATCCGTTTGACCGGGGGTGAACCCCTTGTGAGAAAGGATTTCCCCCACCTGTTGCCCGAGTTGATGTCCATCCCCGGTCTCAAGGACGTGTCCATTACCACCAATGGGATTTATTTGAAAGAACACTTGGAAAACATCCGGTCAGCCGGCGTAAGCCGGATCAACATCAGCCTTGACAGTCTTAAAAGGGACCGGTATCGGAAAATTACGGGCTTTGATGGTTTTGAGCGCGTCCGGGAGGCTATTCAACTGGCCCAGACCTTAGGTTTTCATCCCATCAAAATTAATATGGTGGTACTCAAAGGCATTAATGACGACGAGGTGGCTGATTTTGCCCGGCTGTCCACGCGTTATCCTTTTCACGTGAGGTTCATTGAATACATGCCCAGCGGCCTTCTTCTCCATAATGAGCCGTTGCATCACGTGTCAAATGCCGTCATCCGGGAAAGGCTTGAAGCGGTGGAACCCCTCATTCAGCTTCCCAGGAAGCCCACCGACGGCCCCACGGTGCGTTACCGGTTTGAAGGGGCACAAGGGGAAATCGGTTTTATCAGTCCGTTGACCCATCATTTCTGCCAGGTCTGCAATCGCTTGAGACTCACGGCCAAAGGGCATCTGAGGCCCTGTCTGCTTTCGGACGAGGAATTGGATTTGAGGGGCCCCATGAGGGCGGGCGCCACGGACCGTGACCTGGAAGATATTTTTGTGGGAGCGGCCGATCATAAACCGCGCGCACATCATTTGAATTCGAAAGATTCCGAGTCCCTTTCAGGACAGATGTCGGCCATTGGGGGATGAAGCGATTGCGGATTTCGGATTGTGGATTTCGGAATTTTAGAGATCGTCATCCGGCGAAACCTTGTCTAAAAGGTCCTGAGCGTTTAACCCTGAAATCCGGTTGATTTGATCCGGGGAGAGACCGGCATCACCCATCTCTTTGAAATATCGCTGCGGTTTTAGAAGCGGAAAATCGCTGCCAAACAGTATTTTATCAAACCCCACCACTTCTCCTGCAATTCTATACATTTCCGGACGGTACAAAAATGGCGATGCCGCCGTATCAAACCAAACGTTATTAAGCACCTTTGCCACCTCTTTTTTCATCAAGGCATAAAACAGGAGACCTCCGCCCCAATGGGCCAGAATGATGCGGTTTTCCGGATAGGCTTTGACAAAATCATAAATCTGACGAAGGGTGTTGGGTGTTTTGCCGGGATATGGATGCCCCACGGGTTCATTGGTGTGAAGCATAAATAGGCCGTTTCGCCCTAAACACATGGCCATGACCGGTTCAAGGGCTTGAACCACATCCGCGGTAATGCCGCCGCCGTAAACGGCCAGTTCTCCCACCCCCGAGAGTCCTTGATCAAGACACCTTTCCGCCTCCCTCGCCCCTGCGGGCGACAAGGGAGAAAAACAGGCAAGACCCGCCAGCCGGCCCGGATACCGGTCTACGGCCTCAACCACATAATCGTTATTCAGCTTGAAATATTCAGCATTTTCCCATGGGAACCCGAACACCGCGGACTTTTGAACACCTGCTTCGTCCATTGCTGCAATCAATTCCCGAGCCCCTGCCAGTCTGGCCTGGGGGGAGTTGTAAATGGTTTTGAAAGCCTCCTCGCCATTAAAAAAATCTTCCCGGTTCTCTCTGATAATGGGAGAGAAAATGTGGGTGTGAAAATCTATGATCATTTGTCCATTACCCTCTTGTTTTTTATTCCTGTTGGCAGTACCAGACAAGTCCGTATCAAAAAAGTAGGAACTCCGGGTCGCCAGGGGAAAACGCGCCAATTTTAATAAACTATCCGATTGTAGAAGCGTAGGGAAGTGCCTAACTGTACGCTTATTGATATTTTTGTTGTATCATCAACGCTTTTTTGAGATTTCTTCTTGCGTTAATATGGTCAGGATTTATCCATAACGCTTTTCGAAAATGGACAATTCCTTTCTCTATATTACCTTTACGACAGAATGCAACACCTAGGTTGTTGTGTACTTCCCCATCACCAGGCTCAATCCTCAGGGCATGTAAATAATGCTCGATGGCTTCTTCCGTGCGATTTTGTTCGCTCAGAGCATTGCCCAGGTTGTTGTGTGCTTTTGCATTATCAGGCGTAATCCTCAGCGCTTTTAAAAAATGTTCGATGGCTTCTTTACTGCGACCCTGCTTATGCAGTGCAACGCCCAGATTGCTGTGTGCTCTTGCATAGTCAGGATTCACCCTCAGGGCATGAAAAAAATGTTCGATGGCTTCTTCCGTGCGATTTTGTTCGTTCAGAGCATTGCCCAGGTTGTTATGTGCGACATGGTTATCTGAGGTAAATCTGAGATTATGCCTAAAGAGGGTGATACTGTTTTCCCAGTGCCCCACCTGTTTCCATGACAACGTGATCAAAATAGCCAGCAGAAAGGCCGCTGGTGGTAAGATCCATCTCTTCCTGTAACCGCGGTTCTGGCAAATATGGGGAACACCCCAGGTAAAGATCATGAAAAGACCAATCAGGGGCACATAGGCGAAGCGGTCAGCCATGGCAGGCCACAAACCCGTCTGAACCAACCCCAAAACCGGAACAAGTGTTCCCAGAAACCATAGCCAGCCAATTAAAAAATAGGGTGCTCTCTTAACTGATCGAATCGCCATGACA
>JAERTK010000235.1 GCA_016844935.1 Desulfobacteraceae bacterium
GGTTAGATGAATATTGGCTTCATGGGGGTGGCAGGAGAGGCAGGCGGCATTGGTCATGTGCCGGATCTCCCGGTGGGTCTCTTCATCGATGGCATCAGCACGGTAAGGGCCGTATTTTCCGAAGGATTCGGGCTTCAAAACGATTTTTGCCACAAGTCCAAAGATCGCAAAAACCACGAGGCCCAGAACAATACGCTTGATGTGGGAATTGTAATTTGATTTCACTTTGCGGTCTCCCCAGGTTTTTAACCGTTTAAAGACTATAAAGATGTCGATGGAAGGCCTGTTTGTGATTGTGTTAATAACGGTGTTTAGAAACCGAATAACTTCAAATTGACATCCTTTGTTATTTTCTGCAAGAAAATTCTTGAATGCCCACCGATTTTTTTTCTTTGGCAGTCCCCGAATACTCTGACAACCGTTTTTAAGAGACAATTTTAACCCGCTTGACCGAGAAACGCTCTCTCTATATACTTTAGTACCTTATCACCTTGTCTTCTGTCACAGAAAACAAGAAAGTTGTCAGTTATCAGTTGGCAGTTGTCAGTAAAAGCCTGCTGGTAATAATCTATTCTCAAATCTCTGAAGAAGGCTTCTGAATGCCGTTCGATCCCTTCTGTTTTGAAAATAAGATCTGACAACTGATAACTGACAACTGAAAACTGCGGCTATGCCGCGTTAGTTTAGATTAGAACCGAAGAAGTTATTTTTGATTAGGGGGTTGACCATGATGAACCATCACTTTAAAGCATATGTCGTTGAAGAACGTGATGACGGCAGCTTTTATGGCGAAATTCAGGATAAGCGCGTCGATCAATTGCCGCCCGGTGACGTGACCGTTCGAGTCCGGTATTCGAGCCTGAACTATAAGGACGCCCTTTCAGCAACCGGAAACCGCGCCGTGACCAAAACATATCCCCATACACCGGGGATCGATGCTGCGGGCATCGTCGAGGAGAGTTCTACCGAAAGCATCCCCGAAGGAACACATGTCATCGTCACCAGCTATGATCTGGGGATGAATACGCCTGGGGGGTTCGGAGAATATATCCGGGTGCCGGCGGAATGGGTGGTGCCCCTGCCGACGGGTCTGAGTCTCAGGGAAAGCATGATTTTCGGGACGGCGGGTTTCACGGCCGGGTTATGCGTGTCGAAACTGACCGCCTCAGTTAAACCGGAGCACGGTCCCATCGTTGTTACGGGGGCCACCGGGGGCGTGGGGAGCGTGGCCGTGGCCATACTGTCAAAGCTGGGCTATGCGGTTTCTGGGGTATCGGGGAAAGCGAGCGCAAAGGATTTTCTAGGTCCCCTGGGGATTGACAAAATCATCGGGAGAGAGGCATTTCTGGAAAATTCAGACCGCCCTTTGCTGAAACCCGTCTGGGCAGGGGCTGTTGATACGGTGGGCGGTGACCCTCTGGCAACCGCCATCAAATCCACCCATCCCCTGGGCGTGGTGACCTGTTGCGGTAACGCGGCATCACCCAAACTGCCCATTACGGTGTTTCCATTTATATTGAGGGGGGTATCCCTCATGGGCGTCAATTCGCAAGGTTGTCCCATGGATATTCGAAAAAACGTGTGGGAGAAACTTTCCCACGATTGGAAATTTGATGGCCTTGATAGCGTCTGCCGGGAGATAGCCTTGGCGGAATTGCGGGACAGGATTCATATCATTCTAAAAGGCGGTTCATGGGGCAGAACCATAGTCCGGCTGCGCAAGGAAGTGCACAAGGAAGGTGCTGGCGCCTGATTCCGGATTGTCCGCAGAGATTCGAACAAATATTGCGTTGGGTGTTGCGCAAAAGCCGTTGTTTGTGTGATAATGCCGGAGACTTCTGATCAACTTCGAGTGGCGTTTTTATTATTGGCTGACCGTTCGACCCGCTTTCTGGAATGGACGAATCGCCGGTCTGAAATCATGAAAGGAGGAGTTAATGATGAGAGGAAAATGGATGATTCTGGTATTCATTGCGCTTTTGTGCGCCCCTGGATGGGCGGGTGCGGTGTCGGAGGACGATTTTGACCTGGACACCACGGAGGACCTGCTTGAACTGTGTACGGTACCCGCTAGTGATCCGCTCAGTGGGGAGGCCGTCAGTTTCTGCTACGGTTTTCTGGTGGGGGCCTATCACTACCATATGGCGGAAAATGCAGGTCCGTCCGGAAGCCCCATGGTCTGCGTACCTGATCCACGGCCACCGCGGGCAAAGGTTCTGAAAATGTTCGTGGATTATGTAAAAAAGCATCCTGAATACACAAACGAAGAACCGGTTGAAACATGGTTCAGGTTCCTCATTGAGAAATTTCCCTGTAAACCGTAAAACAACCCATATGGGAAAGGAGATGGAAATGACGAAAACTGTAATTGCATTGATGATTGCAACCTGCCTCGTACTGGGGGGTTGTGCGGGGATGAGCGACACGGGACAGAGGACCTTGAGCGGCGGTGCCATGGGTGCCGCCGGCGGTGCCATCATCGGCGCCATTGCTGGAAATGCCGCTCTGGGCGCTGCCATCGGTGGTGCGGCCGGCGCCGGCGGCGGGTATCTCTACGGTAAGCATAAAGAATCGGAGAAAAGCGCATACCAACAAGGGTATAATGCGGGAAAGCAGAGTCAGTAGGTTTTTCCCGGTTCAGGGTTACGTCTCGTCTTGAGGTGAGTTTACCTGACCGCCGCTTTTTCTTGACTCGCAAGACGAGTGCGCTTACCTTAAGCAGTCAATAAATGAATCTTTTTGCCTCACCATGGTGCGTGAGCTGAAGTGTGATTGACTGAGAAGGTTCATAAAATCCAAAAAGGAGGATATGGAGATGAAATCGTTGTTGAAGGTTTTTCTTGTACCAATGGCAGTATTGTTTGCAGGGATGTTTTTACTGGTCGGCGCAGTACCTGTCCTGGCAGATGATGCGACTGATGCAAAGAATCTGGTGGCAAAGGCCAAGATGAGTTTCAGCAGTTTCGAAAGCTCTAAAGAAATGGGCGGGTTTCGTGACCTGATGAAAAAGGCGAAAGGGGTTTTCATTTCGCCTTCGGTCCTTAAAGGAGCCTTTATCGTGGGCGCATCCGGAGGGAGCGGGGTGTTCTTGGCGCGCGACAAAAAGACCAATAAGTGGTTTGGCCCCGCCTTTTACACCATGGGTGAGGCAAGCTTCGGCTTACAGATCGGAGGATCCGCCTCTGAAGTGATTCTATTAGCGATGACCGATCGCGGAGTCACGGCCTTTTTGTCGAACAATTTTAAACTGGGCGCTGATGGCTCGATTGCCGTTGGTCCGGTTGGAGTCGGGGCTGCGGCTGCCACGGCGAATCTCAGCGCGGACATCTTAAGCTTTTCACGCTCCAAAGGGCTCTTCGGAGGCGTGTCTGTGGATGGTGCCGTGGTGGGGGTCAGAGGCAAGCTGAACGATGCCTATTACGGCAAGAAGGTAAGCCCGACGGATATTTTGGTGAAGCACGATGTTGTAAATAAAGGGGCTGCCGGTCTGATCACAGCGGTCAGCAAGGCTTCCGCCGCCAAATAGCGGTTTCACTTAAAAGGACACCTTTGTTGGAGAATATCCTCGTTTTTACGCATTAAACTCTCTCGATCGGGCAGAGGGGGGCTATCAAAGCTCCCGTCTGCCCACAAAACCGCGCGTACGGGTCCGTACACGGCTCATCTAAGGTGGACCATCTCAGAACAGTGTTAATTCAGCCAGCGAAACCATCAGTTTTGACTTGAGACCGACGCTCGAAACCCTGGGTGATGTGATGGTGGTGAAAGCGCAAACTGAAAAGGGAACGTCGCCCATCAGACCGATTCAAGGGCCGTCAGTTCACCGGAGACTTTCCTGAGACGTTGACTCAAAATTTTTGCCATGGTGGCAAGGATACGTGTACCGATGGTGGCGTCTTCTTCCATGAGGTTTTCAAAATCGTCCATTTTAAGCACATAGAGTTCGCAGTCCTCGTCGGCCACTGCGCGGGCAGAGCGGACGGATCGTTCCAGAAGGGCCATTTCGCCGAAGTAGAGGCCTGGGCCGAGACTTGCAAACCGCATATCCTTTTTCGGACCTGAGGCAGCTAAAATGCTCACATAACCGCAGGCGATGAAAAAGAGCGCATCCCCCGGTTCCCCCTCCTCAAAGATGGTTTCTCCGGCACGGTACGCTCTTTTCTCCATGACCTGTTTCACGCGGGCCTTTTGTTCAGGAGTGAGGTGGTTCAGCAGGACAAAATCTGAAAAATCCCATTGGCACCGGGGGGCCACGGATTCGGGTGAATACTTTTCGATCATCCGGTTTTCCGCGGTTTCCAGCGCACGGTCCACATCAGGAAAGATGTTTTCTTCGCCCACGCTTTCCATTACTCCCAGATCCCGCAAATAAAGCATCAACTTTTCACGGGACCGGGTGCCGGAAAGAAGGCTCGAAAGCATGAAGGTTTCAGCGTTTGATTTCACGTCATCACAGATGCGCTTGATGAGTTCCGCTCCCGTGATATCAATGGTATCCACCCGTTTAAGATCGAAGATGATGATCTGGGTTCCGTCCAGTTCTTTTTGAACATCATCTGAAAGCTTGTCCGCCGTGCCGAAGAAGAGGTTCCCGGATAATTCATAGACCAGTATTTCACATCCATGTTCACTTAAAACCGTGGTTTCCTCTTCGGTGCGCGCGCGTTTGGAAAGAATGTCTTCACATCGATATTTCTTCTTATAGACCCTGGCGCCGATGATCTCCCTCAAGAACAAAAAGGCGGAAATCAACAATCCAATCCCCACGGCGATCATGAGATCCAGCACCACGGTGATAATGGTCACCACTCCCACCACCAGAAGGTCCTTGAATGCCGTCTTTTTCCGGATCAGGCTCAAGCTGTAAGTGTCGAGCATGGAAACAGCGGTAACGATCAATATGGCTGCCAGCACACACATGGGAATCCAGCCGGCAACGGAGCCCAGAGCCACCAGTATAAACAGCAGAACAAGTCCATGAAGGATTCCCGAGATACGGGTTCGGCCGCCATTCTGGATGTTGACGACGGTTCTGACTGTGGCGCCGGCCCCGGCCATGCCGCCGAAAACGGCACTGACCGCATTTCCGATGCCCTGGCCGAAGAGTTCCCGGTTGGAGTGATGTTTGGTTTTGGTGCTCACGTCCGCCACAAGAGAGGTGAGGAGGGAGTCAATGGCGCCTAAGATCCCCAGGGTCAGCGCCGGCGCAAGGAATGCGGTGGGGTATTTAAGAATGATGGCAAAGATATCGCCAAAAGAAATGGAGAGAAAACCAAAGGGGATGGGGAATCCGGTGGGGATGGCGCCGATGATAAAGGGATTCGATTCAAAACGGAGAAATTCCGGAACAAGGGTTTTTCCGAGCAGGAGATAAAGGCCGGTCCCTAAGATGAGTCCCACCAGGGATGCGGGAACTTTCCGGGTGATTTTCCCTGAAATCATGATGGCCAAAATGGTGGCAACCCCGATTCCCAGAACCGGAAGGCTTCCCACCATGTCATTTAGCAAAACCGGTGAAAAGCCGCCCTCGGTGTTAAAAAACCCTTTGATACCCAGGATGGGGCCCACCTGGCCCAGGAAAATAATCACGGCGATACCGTTCATGAAGCCGGCGATCACGGGGTAGGGGATGAACTTGATAAGGGTCCCGCAACGCAGGATCCCCATGAGTACCTGAACGATTCCACCCAAAAAAACGACGACGGCGGTGAGGGTCAGAACGGCGGAGAGGGGGTCAGGCTGCTCCAGAATAGCAGGGTGTTTCATGAGTGTGGCGATAAATTCCGTAATCACCACGGTCATGGGTCCCGTGGGCCCCGTGATCTGGGAGGGTGTGCCGCCGAACAAGGCTGCAAATATGCCGGTGAAGATGGCACCGTACATGCCGGCTGCCGCACCTTGAGCCAGGGCTTCAGGGGTTCCAATGGAAGCAAAGGCCGACACACCGAAAGCCAGGGCCAGGGGAAGGGCAATCACTGCGGCGGAGATGCCGCCGGAAATATCACCTTTGATGTTGTCGAATGTGGACATTCTTGCCGCTCCCGGTTTGAAGGTTCAGGTGCCGGTGAAGGTCAGGTTGTTTGAGGAAGTGCCGTTTGGTTGATGACCTCCCACAATTCACGAACCCCCTGCCGGGTATGGGAGGAAAAAATGACGGGTTCGGAAAATGAGACCTCCTTCAGGCTGCCGGTAATAAGATTGGTCCTTCTTTTAATCTGCTGGCGGGAGATTTTGTCCGCCTTGGTAAGAACGAGGATCGGTTCCATATGGTAATGATTCAACCAGTTGATGAGATCTTCATCCCCTGTGGAAGGGTCCCTGCGGATATCGAGAATCACCACCACCGCTTTCAAGGTTCTGCGGGTCCGGAGGTAGTCCTCCACCATGACCCCCCACGATTTTTTAACCTTCACGGGCACCCGCGCGAATCCGTATCCGGGGAGATCCACCAGGGTGAGGGTTTTTCCGAAACGGAAAAAATTGATGGCCTGGGTCCTGCCCGGGGTGCTGCTGGTCCTGGCCAGTTTTCGGCGGTTTACAAGGGTGTTGAGAAGGCTCGATTTCCCCACGTTGGATTTTCCCGCAAAAGCCACCTCCGGCCTGTCCGGGGGGGGATAGTGCTTTTCCTTAAAAGCGCTTTTGATGAATTCAACGTCCATGGGATTCTAAAAAACGCTCGATACGGTTCAACCCCTCTTTGATATTTTCAAGGGAATTGGCGTAGGAGAACCGGATGTACCCTTCGGCGTTTTTCCCAAAATCGATGCCCGGTGATACGCCCACACCGGCTTTTTCAAGGATTTCAAAGGCCAGATCATAGGAGCTCTCGGCCAGGTGGCGGGCATTGGCCAGCATATAAAAAGCGCCGGCCGGTTCAACGGCAACGCCGAAACCCAGTTTCCGGATCCGTTTGATCATGAATTTCCGGCGTTCGTCGTATACGGCGCGCATGCGCTCAACATCTTTTTGAGCATATTTCAGGGCGGCAACACCGGCCCTTTGGGAGACGCTGCCCGCTGATATAAAAAAATTCTGCTGCACTTTCTGCATGGGTCGGATAAATTCCGGGGGTGCAATCAAATACCCCAGGCGCCAGCCCGTCATGGCAAAATTTTTGGAGAACCCATTGAGCACAAAGGCATTGTCCGTGAATTCAAGAATGGAATGTTCCTGTTCTCCGTAAACCAGGCCGTGATAAATCTCGTCGGATATGATGGGCGGACCCAGTTGTGCAATTTCCGCCATCCGGTCTTTGTTAAGGAGGTTACCGGTGGGGTTGGCAGGGGAGTTGATGAGGATGGCCCTTGTTTTCGGGCCGATATTTTTTTTCACCGCTTCGGGGCGGAGCTGAAATCCATCTTCTTCATACCCCTTTACCCGGCTGGGTACGGCGCCCAGAAAATCCACAAAGTTAGGATAGCAGGGATAATGGGGATCGGTCATGATCACCTCTTCTCCTGCTTCCAGGAGGGCGGCAAAGACCATGAACAGGGCAGGGGAGGTGCCCGACGTCACCAGGATACGATCGGGATCAATGGGGACGCTGTATTTTTCGTGATAATGCTCACAGATGGCTTCCCGCAGTTCCAGCAGGCCCAGACTGTGGGTATAGTGGGTTTCACCCCTTGAAATGGCCTCTTTGGCCGCTTCACAGATGCACTCAGGTGTGGGGAAATCAGGCTCTCCGATTTCCATGTGGATAATGTCACGTCCCTGTCTAGCCAGTTCATGGGCCCTTTCCAGCACGTCCATGACGATAAAGGGGGGGATATTTTGGGTCCGTTCAGTGATTCTATTCATGGTTTTTCTCGATTTATCCCATATCAGTCTCAGATCACCTTGTTCAGAGCGTACTCGATGATTCCCTGGGCCCCCGCGTGCATCAACTGTGGAATGAGGTCCCTGACCAGTCGGGCATCCACAACGGTTTCGACGGATATCCAGTCGGAATGGTGAAGGCCCGCGACGGTGGGGGCATTCAGGCTCGGCAGGATCTCGATAACGTCTTCAATATTTCGTTTGAGAACATTCATTTTGAGCGCCACCATGTTCTCGGCTCGCAAAGCCCCTTTGAGAAGCAGGATAATCTGGGAGATCTTCTGCTTTTTCCACTCGTCCCGGTAGGCGTCCCGGTTTGCGATCAACTGGGTGTTGGTCTCCATGAGGTCGTGAATAATCTTGAGGCCGTGGGCCCGGATGGTGCTTCCGGTTTCGGTGACTTCAACGATGGCATCCGCCAGGCCTGAGACCACCTTCGCTTCCGTGGCTCCCCACGAAAAAGAGACCTTCACGTCGATATTTTTTTCTTCAAAGAACTTTCGGGTGAAATTGACCAGCTCCGTGGCAACCTTTTTTCCCTGGAGGTCTTCAAGGGTTTTGATGTCTGATCCGGCCGGCACGGCCAGTACCCATCTGGCAGGGTTCTGGCTTACTTTGGAGTAGATCAGGTCATCAACGGTGACCACCTGGGATTCATTTTCCTCGATCCAGTCCCTGCCGGTGAGGCCCGCATCCAGGGTGCCGTTTTCCACATATTGGGACATTTCCTGGGCCCGGCAAATGGCGCACTCAATTTCAGGATCATTAATGTCGGGAAAATAGCTCCGGCTGTTTACGGTGATTTTCCAGCCGGATTTTTCAAACAGACCGATGGTTGCGTTTTGAAGGCTTCCTTTGGGGATGCCGAATTTCAGTGTTTTCATTTTTTGTATACCTTCTCCGGATCAAATACTTTTTCTCCCACAATGGTCACAGTGCCATCGGGGGCAATTTTTTTGTGGAAGCAGGTTTCATAACCCGTGTGACAGGCGGCACCCCCAATCTGTTCCACCTGAAAGACAACCGTGTCGTCATCGCAGTCCGCAAACACGCCTTTGATGATCTGAACGTGCCCGGAAGTGCCCCCCTTGTGCCACAACTCCTGTCGGGATCGGCTCCAATAATGAGCTTGACCGGTTTCAAGGGTTTTATCCCAAGCGTCTTTGTTGATATAAGCGAGCATCAATACCTTTCCTGATGCGGCGTCCTGGGCGATGGCAGGGAGCAACCCATCTCCTTTGGAGAAATCAAGGGTGATTCGCATTTTATTAATTTCAGACATTCATTTATACCTTTCCAATAGAAAATCGAACTACAACCATAATACTGATGTGGAAAATGGCAAGGCTGACGGGTTAAATGCCTTGCGCTATGATTTCAAAGGTCTCATCAGCTCGATGAACCGTTTCTTCTATCATTTCCGTTGTATGGGCCATTGAGAGAAATGTGGTTTCAAAAGGCGAGGGCGCCAGGTATACACCCCGATCCAGCATCCCCCGGTAATATGGTCGAAATAGATCCTGGTTGCCGGTTTTCGCTGTGATAAAATCCGTTACCCTTTCAGCGGTAAAAAAGAGGCAACCCATGGATCCCATGCGGTTCACCGTCACCGGTATACCGGCCCTTCCAGCCGCTTTTTCAAGGCCCGTGAAAAGCGCTTCGCACTTGCCATTGAGATCGGCATAGGGGTTTTCCCGCCGCAGGATGCTCAAAGTGGCGGCGCCGGCGGCCATGGCCAGGGGGTTTCCGGAAAGGGTACCGGCCTGGTAAACATCCCCGTCCGGGGCGATCCGGGCCATGATATCACTTCTCCCGCCATAGGCGCCCACCGGAAGGCCGCCGCCGATGATTTTCCCAAAACAGGTGAGGTCGGGTGTGATGCCTAATATTTCCTGTGCGCCACCTTCGGCTAGTCTGAACCCGGTAATCACTTCATCAAATATAAGGACGGCCCCGTGGCGCTCCGTAATGCGTCTAAGCCCTTCCAGAAAAGATTGATCCGGAAGAATGACCCCCATATTTCCAGGGACAGGTTCCACAATGACACAACTGATTTCAGAGCCGAATCGATCAAAAGCCGTTTCAACGGCGGATATGTTGTTGTAGGGAAGTGAAATGGTGTCCCTGGCAACATCCTCGGGGACACCGGGGCTTCCGGGAATGCCTAAGGTGGCAAGCCCTGAACCGGCTGATACCAGCAGGCTGTCCGCATGACCATGGTAGCAGCCATCAAATTTGACGATTTTGTTCCGGTTCGTATAGCCCCTGGCCAGTCGAATGGCGCTCATGGTGGCTTCAGTGCCGGAATTCACCATGCGGACCGTCTCAACGGACGCGACCATGTCTACGATGGCTTCGGCCATGGTGACTTCACCTTCCGTGGGTGCCCCATAGCTGGTGCCCCGTTCGGCGCTTTTTATGATCGCTTCCAGCACTTCAGGGTGTGCGTGCCCGAGAATCATGGGCCCCCATGAGGCCACATAATCGATGTATTCGTTGCCGTCCGCATCCCGGATGAGAGCGCCTTTAGCGGAGATAATGAAGGGCGGATCCATCCCCACGGATTTCCCAGCCCTGACGGGGCTGTTCACCCCGCCGGGGATTATTTTTTTTGCTTTTTCAAACAGGATTTTGGATTTTTCTCTCATATAAAATACTCCATGCTGGTTTTCTTGAATTCTTTTTCGCTGAATAAAACGGCGTACTCGGTGAGATCCGTGGCGGCGCTCATGCGCTCGGCAATCTCTCGGCATTCATGGCGACTGGCCCCATGAACCATGGTGTAAAGATTGTAGGGCCAGTCACCCTTAGGCGCCCTGTGGTAGCAGTGGGAGACCTCCCTGAAACGGGCCAGGGTCTTTCCCATTTCACTGACGGTGCTTTCAGGGGCTTTCCATGCGATCATGGCGTTCGCCTTGAACCCCGCCTCCTGGTGGCGCAGTGTGGCGCCGAACCGGCGGATGACGCCCTTATCTTTGAGGCGCCTGACCCTTTCGATGAACTCTTCTTCAGGGATGCCGATCTTTTCAGCCATCACCGCAAATGGTCTGGGATCGACGGGCAGATCCTTCTGGACCTGGCTGATAATCTTTTTGTCTGTTTCTTCTATCATGTTTTAAGGTACCTTGGATAAGGTCAACTAATAACGCCAACGCGAAATTTCGCCGGTAATGCCGGTGAATGTTCAATATTTTCCGTTGGCATATCGAATATGGTGTGCCTTGTCAAGGATCATATGGACTGCTTTCGGGTTCACACGGTTTGATGGTTTTGACCCTTTTTCCTTCACCTGGGGCTGATACAACAGAAAGACCACCGGTTTCCGATGCCTCCCAACATGGAGACCCATCCGGTAAAGCGGTTCTGGCGTGCGCCTTCGGCCACTTTGGGACTGTAGAGGGGGATCCAGGGCACATGATCCATAATGATATTCTGCATCTGCCAGATGAGCTGCCGTCTTTTGTTAACATCCAGCGCATCGGCACTGGCATCGGCGATTTCATCAAAGCGGGGGTTGCTGTAACCGCTGGTATTCCAGCCGCCGGGTTTATTGTTTCTGGAAATGAAGAAATTGCGCAAATAGTCCGGGTCCAGAGAGAGATTTCCATAACCCAGAACAAAGCAGTCAAAGTCATGCTGGACTTTAACTTTCTTGAGCAGATACCCTAAAGAAAGGCTTTTTTTAACCATGGGTATCCCCAGCATTTCAAGCCATTGCTGAACCATGTTGCCCACCATGGCCCGTTTGGGGTCATAGCTCGCGGGAGGGGTCAGAATGGTCAGGGTTTCCATGGGGGTTCCATCGGGATAGCGGATCCCCTGACCTTTGACCACTTTTCCTTCATCGTTGACGGGGGGCAGTTCCCAGGTGTAGCCCGATTCGCGCAGCAGCTTGTAGGCCTTTCGGATCCGCTGTTCCCGGCTTAATCCCTCTCCATATTTCAGGACATTGGGATCATACCAGAAGGTATTGCCCGAAGGAATGATGGAGTTGGACAAAACAGCGTAACCCTGTACGATCCGCTTTATGATAAAGGGTTTATCCACGGACAAGGCAATGGCCTTCCGGAAATAGAGGTCATTGAACGGTTTTTTTCTGACATTAAACCCCATGTAATAAAGGGCGCTTTTCTGGTTGGTGAAAACGGTAATGTTTTTGTGGGAATCCAGATCGTGAATGTAATTTTCCTGGAGTCCCCACCAGTACATGTCAATGCTTCCCGTAAAAAGGGAGAGAACGGCGGCATCCGTATTGTCGATAAATCTGAATTGCATACCGTCAACATGGGGGCCCAGCTTGAAGCCTGAAATGTTCTTTCCATGACCGAAAAAATATGGATTTTTCTTAACCAGCAAGTGACTTCCCTTTTCCCAGTTGTTAAACACAAACGGACCGGGACCCACGGGCTCAACGACTTTTTCTTCGAGTAACAGCGCAAGGGGTTTTCTTGTGTTTAAATGGGCCTCTTTTTCGGCCCGGGCGCAGATGGGTTCCCACCGCTTCTTCTGTACAATGGGCGTGGTGAGGGTTCTGGAAAGAAACAGGGCTTTAGGCTCTTTTAAAAAAAAACGGACTGTCCGTTTGTCCGGTGTTTCGATTTTTTTGATGAACTCCCAATTGGATACGAATCGGGGAACCCGGAAGGTTTGAATCACATGGCCCGTGAAGGCCACATCATGTGAGGTGAACTCCGATCCGTCGGACCATTTGGCATCTCTGAGTTTTATGGTGTATTAAAGGGTGTCGGCATCATAGATTGGGTCCTCGGCCTCCAGCCACGGGACGAGTTTCCGGTTCTTTGGTTCCCGCATTTAACGGGTCTGAATCCATTGGTTCAGTAC
>JAERTK010000236.1 GCA_016844935.1 Desulfobacteraceae bacterium
ATATGGTATGGTTAAAAGATTGATTTATAACATGCTCAACCACAGCCGTCACATAAGCCTCCGGCGTATTCGCGTTTCTGCTTAGCCGTTTGAGATCATCATGAAGGCTTTGCACCTCCCGTTGAGGATTAAAAGAAGAGGGCGGCACACTATGAAAGCCAAACTCATCTTGAAGGGCTTTGATTTTTTGATCTTGAGCTTCCGTGAACGATTGAAGCAAACGGCGACGGAAAGCCAGGTTGTATTCTCTCAGTGCTTCTTTTAAGGCACGGGAATGAAGTTCCTCCAGATCCTCTTCCGGAAGGGCCTCTTTAAGACGTTCAAAATTTTCGCTGATTAGGGCCTGCAGGAATTCTTGATTGAGCGTTTCTGAAAAATCAACTTTCAAGGTGGTGATGAAGGCGTCGTGATCAATCGTCACTCGATATTGCTCTTTTTTAACATCAAAAGACAATGGGCTGCCTGATGCAACAGCCTCAAGCAGTTCTATCTGAAAACCGGGAAACACGGAAAGATCCAACGTAAACGAATCATCGGACCATTCGTATGGCAATCTACGGCTGAAACGAAACCTTGTTTCATTGAAAGCCGCAAAATAATTGAGAACGCTTTTGGCAAAATTCTTCATGACATTATTGTCCATTCGTATTTCGCAGGGGCTGGAAAACACAAAACCCCGCTCTCCATTTCCTCGGAGTAACGGGGTTTTTGGTGTTCATCAATCATTATGAATCCTCTTTTCCCTCTTTTGGGATTGAAAGAAGATATCTGAATTAAATATAGTTGCGATTAATGCTTACACCTCGCTATTTTATAAATCAAGCAAAATCGGGGAAGAGAAGATTCAATTTTTGATACTATTTTATCCAACCAGTAAATCGGTTGTTATTTAGCCCACCACAAGATGATTATATCAGTCCTGAAAGGGCTGTGTTTCCGTTCGATTTAGCTGAAACTTTGACGGGATATAACGTTTTTTGCTAGAAATAGAAAAGGCCTCATCCGAAGATAAAGCCCTTAAAAACCCTGCAAGTTATTGTTTTTATTGTGGCGGAAGTGCATGGGAATCGAACCCACCTATCGAGGTTTTAGCCCGATACACCGGATTTGAAGTCCGGGAGCCCCACCAGTGAGCTTACCACTTCCGAAAAACGACCTCCCCCATCATAATGATGGTCGGTTTTATTGTCAATATATAGCCGAGTGTTTCTGTGGAAACGAAACCCCCGAACCCTTTCAAATTCAGGAAATGTGCCCCATTATGATGTTCAATATCCTCCGGACAGGTTCAGCGGCCCCCCAGAGGAGCTGGTCCCCCACCGTGAAGGCAGCTAGGTATTTCGGTCCCAGCAGCATTTTTCGGAGCCGGCCCACCGGTACCTCGAGGGTGCCGTTTACCGCTGCCGGCGTCAGTTTGTTGAGGGTTAATGTTTTATCGTTGGGGACCAGGGTGACCCAGTCGTTTCCCTTTTGAATGATGTCCTCAATTTCATCCACGGGCAGGTCGTCTTTGAGTTTGATGGTGAGGCCCTGGCTGTGGCACCGCATGGCCCCCACACGCACGCAAACCCCGTCGATGGGAATGGGTGTTTTGGTCCGGAGGATTTTATTGGTTTCCACGGAACCTTTCCATTCTTCCCGGGTCTGTCCCGACTCCATGGGAACATCAATCCATGGCAAAAGGCTTCCCGCAAGGGGTGCCATAAAGTTTTCCGTGGGGAAACCGGTGTCCCGCATGGCCGCGGTAACCATTTCATCGACCACAATGGCCGAGGATTTGGGATCGTCCACCAGGTTTTTGGCCACATTTCCCAGGATTCCCATTTGGGCAATGAGTTCCTTCATGTTTTTGGCCCCGCCGCCCGAAGCAGCCTGGTAGGTCATGGCGGATATCCATTCGATATGGTTTCCCGCAAAGAGCCCGGAAAGCGCCATGAGCATGAGGCTCACCGTGCAGTTGCCCCCCACGAAGGTTTTGATGCCGGCGCGCAGCCCGTCGTCGATGACCGACCGATTGACCGGGTCGAGAACGATAATGCTGTCGTCATTGAGCCTGAGGGTTGAAGCCGAATCAATCCAGTACCCTTTCCAGCCACTTCTGATGAGCTCCGGATGGACTTTCTGGGTGTAGCCGCCTCCCTGGCAGGTCAAAATGACATCCAAGGAGGACAGGCTTTTAATATCATAGGCATCCTTTAGGGGCGGTGCATCAAGGCCTGTTTCCGGCCCCCTGCCGCCCACATTCGACGTACTGAAAAATATGGGCTCAAAACCCTTGAAATCTTCTGCCTCCCGCATGCGGCCCATGAGAACGGAACCCACCATGCCACGCCAACCCACAAAACCGATTCGTAACATAAAAACCTCCTTGAAATTCTTTCCTGAGTGTCGCCGGACATCATTGTTCAATGGCGCTCATTTTTCAAGGGAAAAATTTCGAAACCGGCAATCCTCATTATTTCATTGATGCGCCTTGAGGGGTTCTGTTATAGAGTACCATATCCCAAAGGGTATTTGAAAAGTAACCACCGACGCGATAGATTTCGACACGCAGGTAATGTGACACAGGAACAGGATGAAAGTGATGCCACAGAAGATTCTGGTATTTCAGCAAAATGGCAGCGGATTAAAAAAGATCGCGGGCATAAAAGAATATGGGAAAGGGTTGTGCCATATGGATATTTTCAATATCGACCAGCCGCTGCCGCCCATTCTTGATGACACCACACCGTTTCTGCCGGATACCATTCGCGCGGATCTGGTCCTTGATTTTTTGAAACACCCGGATCTTTCATACGATCTCTCGGCCCTTTGCCTTAAGGAAAATATACCGGTGGTGGCTTCCGGCAAAAAAGAGAAACGCCATGGGGTCTTGACGCCCCCGATCTGATGCGCCCTTTCCCGGCAGGTGTGTCTGGGGTCCTATGGCGAACAGTTCGGTTCCCCCGAGTTCAAAGTGGTGCTGGCAGATGGCCTTCTGGAGCAGGTTCGTGTGTTGCGGGGTGCGCCATGCGGGGCCACCTGGAAGGCCGCGCACCGGGTTGTCGGGATGGCACCGGATAAAGCGGTGGTGCGCATGGGGCTTGAAACCCAGTTCTTCTGCTCGGCGGACCCTTCCGGGTGGGATCCCCTTTACGGCAAAAGCCCTGTCCATCTGGCAGGCAGGCTCCACAGTGCCGCCCTTGGTAATGCACTGGGTTTCAAAGGAACGGTAAAGAGCGTTCGCAAATAAAATCCAATATTTAAGGAGTACCATATGGGACTTCTGGTCAGGTGGTTGGTTCTCACGGCGGCGATAATGGTTGCCTCTTACCTTATTCAAGGCATCGAGGTCAACGGGTTTTTCAGTGCTTTTTTTGCGGCCGCCATTTTGGGGGTCCTGAACGTTTTTTTCAGGCCCATTCTGTTGATTCTAACCCTTCCCATCAACATCCTCACGTTGGGGTTTTTTACGTTCATCATCAATGCGGTTTTGCTCAAGATGGCCTCGGGTGTTATCTCCGGTTTTGTGGTGCACGGATTCTGGTCGGCGGTTTTCGGCGGTTTCATTATCAGCGTGGTGAGCTGGCTGCTCAATTCGTTCATCAATGATCAGGGCAGGGTGGGCTACACGGATTTAAGGCGGAGAGAAGACGGACGGTGGGAGTAGTGTCGTTTGAATTCGCCCATTGTAAATGAGACCCTTGATTTAAAGGCAGTTGCCATCCTGACGGGCCTGTGCATGCTGTGGGGTTTCAACGCTGTGACCATCAAGGTGAGCAATGAAGGAATTGCGCCTGTTTTTTGTGCGGGTGTTCGATCTTTAATTGCTGTTATGGCATTGATGATTTGGATGAGGGTGAAAAAGGTCCCTCTTTTTCCCTCCAACCTTTTAGACGGCGTGGTGGTGGGATTTTTGTTTGGGACTGAATTTGCCTGCCTTTATACGTCTCTGTTGTATACCACGGGATCTTCCGCGTGGATTCTTTTGTATTCAACCCCTTTTTTTCACGCTTTGGGGGCACACTTTTTTCTGAAGGGTGATCGCCTTACGGTTTACAAGATCACCGGGCTTATCCTGGCATTTATCGGCGTTATTGTTCTGCTCAGCAAAAACTTTGGCGCACCGACCTGGACAGGTCTTGTGGGAGATCTTCTAGCGTTTTCCGCCGCGGCCCTATGGGCGTTGACCACCATATTCATTAAGCGACGTCTGGTGGGATCCGTTTCCTTTCACCATACCCTCTTTTATCAGACGCTTTTTTCCATTCCGATCCTCTTTTTGATCAGTGTTTTTTTAAAAGAAACCCCCATCGATCACATAAATGGCGTGATTGTTCTGTCAGTGGTGTTTCAAGGGATTGTCGTGGCTTTTGTGAGCTACCTGCTCTGGTTTTATCTGGTGCATGAATACCCTGTGAGCAGATTGAGCTCATTTACTTTTCTGACCCCGGTATTTGCAACAATTTCCTGCGTATTATTCCTCCATGAACCCTTGACGTGGAAGGTGTCTATTTCTTTAATTCTGGTGAGCTTGGGAATCTATGTCGTCAATACGAAACCTCCAAAAACGGCGGGTTGACGCCTTATTCCGTTGTTCCCGCTCCCATGTGTTCTGATGCGAACACATGGGCATTCAGGGTGGCGATCCATTGTTTTCCGTCCTGGGTTAAACGCAGGTACCGCAGCGCGTCCTGGATAAGGGGGCTTACCACGTTCCAATAGAATCTGGCGTAATTCTTACGCAAATCCCCGGGCCTTTTGTAACCTAACTCTTCATTGATGCCCAACTCTTCAAACTCATAGTAAAGCGATGGCGTTTTTCGCGGGTAATCCGGGTCACCCATCTGGCCGATGAAGTCCGCCGCCCGAACGATCCCGCCATAACCTCTGGTATCCCGGTGCTGATCATCGTCGGGTACGGGAAATCGTGTCATTTCAATGTATGAGGCAATGGCATCCACATCAATGATCCGCTCCAACCCGTTAATGAGTTTTCCGCCGAACCGTTCCCGCACAAAAAGCTGGCTCCGGTCAACGTGATAGGGGGTGAGGGCCACATCTGTTCCGCCCTCCGGGATTCTAACGGTTTCGTTGCCCACGCCAGTTGCGAACCGATTGTCAGTGTCATTTCGGCAAACGCCTTTTACATATCCGATATCATGGAAGAGAAAGGCGATGATGGAGTGAAACCAGTCCCTGGGCGTTATGCCTCCCTCACACAAGTGCTTGCCCTCCAGGATCGTCTGGCCCGCCAGGGTAACCATGACCGTATGGTTAAGATCGTGGTATAGGGCGTCAGAGTTGGCAATATTTTCAAGGGCAAGTCGGCCCGACCATTTAATCAGGTTCCCGAAACCGGGTTCAATGTCGTTGTAGTTGCGGCTGTATACCCTTTTCAGTTCCTTGACGAAATGTTCGATGGTCAGCTTTTGAAAATTCAACATGGCAATAAACCTCCGTTGACATGATTTATGTAATGGGTAAACAATAATGGTGAGTCCGGTCAGTTTACTGCAGAAGCGTTGTGAAATGAACCTTTTTTTCCGAGAGGCCGAAAAACAAAAAAAAAGCCGGCGGGGTTTAAGAAACTGCCCACCGGCTCAATAAAATGAGAACAGCCACATTCTTTGTTGATCGGTTTTTACGCTCGTATTCTGCCGCCGGTTCCCAGATCATAGCGCTGGCATTGAAATCCTTCACCGAAATAACACCATACGCAAAGCCCCGGCGTTTCCTCAATAAAATCCATTTTGGCTTCGCAATTCACACAAAGCTGTTCTTCCCCCGTTTTCATGTTGCCATTACAGGGAACAACCGTCATGGGGCAAAGATCGATGCATCGGCCGCAATCATTGCAGAGTTCGGTTTTCAGGTTGAAGGGCGTTTCCACGTGGCGATCATTTCCCCGTCCCACAAAGGTAAGGGGTTTGACCCCCAAAGTTCCGGGACAGACGCGGACGCAACGCCCGCACAAGATACAGTTGTTGTTGTGGAAGGGATACCGGACGTCCCGGACCCCGCATCTTTTGGCAACATCTTGAACCGCCCGGGAATTGGGTGCTTCCGCAACCAGCAATTCCGCAATGTTTCGGCGTAATTTTATGATTTTGTCCGTGTTGCTCCGGATCACCATGCCTTCCTTTACGCGAAGGGTGCAGGAGGTGGTGATTTTTGAGTGACCATTTAGAACATGCTCCACGATGCACAGGCGGCAGGCGCCGATATCCTCCACATAGGGCACACGGCATAGATGGGGAATGCAGATGCCGGCATCAAGGGCCGCATCCAGCACGCTGAATCCTTTGGGGGCCTCAATGGACATCCCGTCGATATCGATATTCACATACTGAGTCATGGATTACCTCTCTTAGCGAACTTGAATGGCGTCAAATTTGCAACTGCTCTTGCAGATGCCGCATTTTTCGCACAGGGTCAGGTCAATTTCATGGGGCTGCTTCTTTTCGCCTTTGACGGCGCCGTGTGGGCATTCCCGCAAACAGACGCCGCATCCCGTACACTGTTCCGGGTCGACCCAGTAAGTGATCAGGGCCTGGCATACCCCCGCGGGGCATTTTTTTTCGTTGATATGCACATCGTATTCTTCCCGGAAGTAACGTAAGGTGGAGAGTACAGGATTTGCAGCTGTTTTCCCCAATGCGCACAGGGACGTTTTGCTGACGGTCCAGGCCAGTTCTTCCAGAAGATCTATCTGTTCCGGTTTGCCGTGGCCCTCCGTGATATCCGTCACGATTTCCAGCATCCGATCAATCCCCAGGCGGCAGGGCACGCATTTTCCACAGGACTCATCCTGAAGGAAAGTCAGAAAGTATTTGGCCACATCCACCATGCAGGTGTCTTCGTCCATGACCACGATGCCGCCGGAGCCCACCATGGATCCGGCTTCTGCAAGGGCGTCAAAATCAAGGGGCAGATACAGTTTGTCCGGGGGCAGGCATCCGCCGGAAGGACCCCCGGTCTGAACCGCTCGCACCGCTTTGCCCGAAGGGCCGCCGCCGATGTCGAATACCACTGTCTCCAGAGTGGTTCCCATGGGGACTTCCACCAACCCCGTGTTTTTGATGTGACCGGTGAGCGCCAGAATCTTGGTGCCTTTGCTGTTTTGAGAGCCCTTTAGAGCAAAGCGTTTTGCGCCATTTTCCATGATGGACGGCACATTGGCCCAGGTTTCCACATTGTTCAACACCGTGGGTTTATGCCAGAGACCGTCCACCACGGAATGGACATCCTTGGGGTGCGGTTCGCCCACCTTCCCTTCCAGGGAGGCCATGAGGGCCGTTGATTCTCCGCAGACAAATGCGCCGCCCCCCCGGGCCACTTCCACGTCAAAAGATAAGGACGTCCCGAAAATGTTTTCGCCTAAGATGCCCATTTCTCTGGCCTGTTCTATGGCCACGCGAATATGCTTCACGGCCAGTGGGTATTCGTTCCGAACATATACATAGCCTTGCCAGGCGCCCACGGCCCAAGCCCCGATCATCATGCCTTCCAGTACCAGATGCGGATTTCCTTCCAGTATGCTGCGATCCATGTAGGCGCCGGGATCCCCTTCGTCCGCATTGCAGATCACGTATTTTTCATCCCCAGGCGCTTCACTGCACTGGGCCCATTTTCGGCCGGTGGGAAAGCCGGCCCCCCCGCGGCCCCTTAAGCCGGATTGTTCAATTTCTTCGATCACATTCTCCGGGGAAATACCCGAGATCACCTTTGTGATGGCCGAATAGCCGCCGATGGCAATGTAATCCTCAATGTTGCAGGGATCCACCTGGCGGTTCTGGGCCAGCAGCTGTCGGTCCTGGGCCTGGTAGAAAGGGATATCCGATTCCTTTTCAATGGTTTTTCCGGAAACCGGGTCCGTGTAGAGCAGGCGTTCGATTATCTCGCCCTTGCCGACGGCCTTCTGAACGATTTCCTCGGCGTCGTCAGGAGAGACATGGCAGTAAAAGGTATTTTCAGGATCCACCACCAGGATGGGACCCTGTTCACAGAATCCATGGCATCCCGTGGGCCGTACCAGGACATCCGCTGTAAATCCCTGTTTATTCAATTCCGCCCTGATGTTGTCGATGAGGTCACCGGATCGCGATGCCTGGCACCCCGTCCCCCCGCATAGAATAAGGGTTTTCCGAAAACTTTCCCGGTAGCTGCTAAGGTTTTTCTGAAGGGCTTCCAGATCATGAATGGTGTTGATCTTGTGCATGCGGATGTCCCTCCGTTGATGAATCGCTTAATTTGTTGATGAGCTTTCTGACCTTTCCGGCATTCATGTGATGATAGCATGATCCGTTTTCAGTGACCACCGGTCCCAGAGCGCAGGCACCCAGGCAATTCACCTGCTCGATGGTAAAGAGGCCGTCTTCCGTCATCTCATCGGGGGCAACGCCCAGCTGGCCCGTGGCTTGATTGAGCACCATTTTTGAACCCCGCACATGACAAGCGGTGCCCGTGCATACGGCGAGTACATTCTTGCCCTTTGGCTTCAAGGAAAAGGCTTTGTAAAATGAAGCGGCTGCATAGACTTCCGCAAGGGGCACACCCAGAGCTTCGGATATGTCCCGCATGGACGATTCAGAAATGTATCCCTCCTCCGCTTGAACATCTTGAAGCACTTCGATGAGTTGATGGGGCTGGCTTTTGCGCCCCTCCAGAATGAAGGCCAACTTTGATTTCGACATATAAACCTCCCTTGGTTGACATTTTTTGGTTGACAGTGCGTAGGGTATCGGTCAGGATACGCGCCGTAAAGGCAATAAAAATACCCCCTTAATACCCATAAAGGATGGGCCTTATCAGGACCTAATGAATACCTATTAAATACCCATTGATGAGTGCATCAGGAGATGTTCATGATCCCACCAAACACCTCTTTACCCAAGGCTGCCGGCAAGAATTCCCAAAATGTAAATCGGGATTTCTTCCGTTTATGGCGGATTCCCCTTAACAACGAAACCGATCCCTTAAAACTCATGACGGCCCTTCGCGAACGGATCAAGGAGTTGAACTGTCTGTACGGAATTGCTCAACTGGCGGAACTTCATCCTGATTCCATTGAAGATTTGTTAAGGGATCTGGTGAACTTCTTGCCCTATTCGTGGCAGTATCCCGAAAGTTGTTGCGCCAGGATTGTTTTTAAAGGAGAGACCCATAAGAGCAGCGGATTTAAAATGACCCAATGGCGCCAATCGTCCAGGATTTTCATGTACAATGAACCGGTGGGAGAGGTGGCCATTTTCTATCTTAAAGAATGTCCGCCGGCGGATGAAGGCCCTTTTCTTCATGAGGAGAGAGCGTTGCTGGACGCACTGTCTGAACGTATCGGCAGCACGGCCATGCGGATTTCAGCGGAAATTGAACTACAGGAAACAAACCAGCAGTTGATGTTGGAACGGAAAGCATTGAAGGAGGCGAATTCCGCGCTTCGTGCCGTTCTGGCAAGAATCGAAGAGGAAAAGCAGAGCATCTACAGGGATGTGAAGACCAATATCGATAAGATTATCAACCCTCTGCTGCATGCCCTTGCCCTGGATCTGCCCCAAGACAAGTGGAAGTATATCGAGGTGCTCAAAACCAATCTTGATGAGATCGTGTCCCCGTTCGTCAACAATCTGTCGAAAAACTACCTGTCCCTGACCCCCACTGAAGTGAACATCTGTAACTTGATCCGAAATGGACTTCAGACCAAGGAAATCGCCCGAATGCGGGGTGTATCCGCTGCGACCATCAAGCGGCACCGGGAACACATCCGGCAAAAGCTCAAAATTGCCAACAGCAACATCAATCTGACCACCTATCTGCAATCCGAGATGTAAACGGGAGCCTGAGCCGGCCTTGATCATCGTTCCGTCCACCCGGCAATAAATTGCCGGGCTATTGCCTGTCGTCCCGCTGGGACTAGTCCCGTAGGGACGGCAGGTAATAGCCTAGGGTTTCAACCCTAGGCATGGCTGTTTTTCAGCCGTTAAGGATTTTTCGGGCACTTTCGTCGTTTACATCCGCCACGTGGGGAATGCCGGTTTCTTTCGCCGTTTCACGGTTGCCGCTCATGAGGTCGCCGCGGGCAATTTTGTCCAGAGAAAACTTCCTGGCACCTGCCATCAATTGCTGCATGCCACACCCCAGTTTGTCCGCCAGTGTGCAGAAAGCGATGGCGCCATAGGGGATGTTCTTCATTTCATCTTTGCCCACTTTCTTCTGCAAATCAAAATATCCGGCAAAGATTTCTTTGGCGGTGCTTCCCACCTGCAACACCGATTTGGGCAGTTCAGACCAGTGGCCGTTTACAGAAGCGCGTTCTTCGGGTTTGAGCGCGCCCTGAATATTGGCCCCCACAAATCCGGGAATCATGATGCCTCTTCCCATGCAGATCAGTTTTGTATAGGGGGCACCCAGTGCCAGTCCCTTAAAAATACTGTCTTCCAGAGCAAAGCCGCCGGCAAAGGACATATCCACGACTCTTTGTCCCTTGGCGGCCAGCATGCCGGCATATTCATGGGCTTTTGCGTGGAGATTGATGGATGGTACACCCCAGCTCTGCATCATGTTCCAGGGGCTCATGCCCGTTCCGCCGCCGGAACCGTCAATGGTCAGCAGGTCAAGTTTGGCATCGGAAGCAAACTTGATGGCCATGGCCAATTCTTCCATGCCGTAGGAACCGGTTTTCAGCGAAATCCGTTTGAAACCCAATCCCCGCAGGTAATCCACGCTGCTCATGAAATCTTCCTGCACCTGGTCCACGGTATCGAGATTGGTGCCGCCCAGCCGGCTGTGTCGTGCAAAGGATTTGATGGAACCGTTTTCAAATGCTTCCTGCACTTCGGGTAGTGTGGGATCAGGATCCACCACATAACCCCGGTCCTTGAGAAACAGGGCATATTCGAGGCTGGTCACCTGGATCTCACCACCGATATCCTTGGCTCCCTGGCCCCATTTTAATTCGATGATGCATTTTTCTCCATATTTTTCAACCACATACTCCGCAACGCCGTTGCGGGTATCTTCCACGTTGAGCTGCACAATAATAGCACCGTATCCGTCAAAATACCTGAGATAGGTATCGATACGTCGGTCCAACTCAGGGGACACTTCAATTTTACCTTTTCGGGTTTCACCTGGTTTGATCTTGCTTTGCCGGTCCACACCCACCACGTTTTCGCCGATGACAACAGGAATACCGGCCAGAGCGCCGCCGATGGCAAATGAATCCCAGTACTTTTCAGCTACAAAGGTTGATCCTAAAGCGCCAGTCATGAGGGGCATACGGATCTTGGTTTTCATTTCCTGACCGAATTCCGTTTCCAGGCTCACATTGGGGAAAATACAGTCGTCGGGGTTGTTGGTCAAATTGTCTTTCAATCCGGAAACACCGTAGGCATATCCCTGGATTCGGAGAGAGTTGTAGGAGACACCCACGTGGGTGGTGTTATTAGCGCCGGCGGTCACAATACCGAAACTTCTTGGATAGAGCAGTTTCCTTCCCACCAGGCTGGAAAGCCATGTTTCACACCGGCCATTACAGTCCGCGCGGCAGAGGGTGCAAAGACTCGATTCAGCAGGATTGCCTCGGTTGGTGGTTCCCAGAACGTCGTTACTTTTTGAAAAACGCATTGATAAATCTCCTTTGTTAAAATATGGAAAATTAGGTTGAACAAAAAAAGGCGTCCTTCTCCTAAAGAGAATTGGACGCCTTTGTCACATTCCTAACGAAGACCTTCCCACGCCATTGTAGAAAGGGTTCATTATGCCTTCATGATGAAACGGTGTTTGTAGTTTAGTTGATCACATTAGTCAAGATTTTTTTACAGAAAAATAAGGCGAGAATCAAATTTCGTCCGAAAGCAAAACCGCTTCAGCAATATGCCCGATGGATTTGCGGGAATCCATGGCACGTTTCTGCATCCACCGGTAGGCTTGTTCTCCGGTCATATTGCGTTGCCGCATGAGCACTTCCTTGGCGCGTTCAATCAGCTTTCGTGCCGCCAACTCTTCCTGGATGACCTTGGTCTGAACCATGAACTGGGTGTTCAGGATGGCAACGGCCGCCTGGTTGGCCACCGCTTTGATGAGATTAACCTCTGTTTCCGGAAAATTATGGGGTTCCGAGGTAAAGCAATTTAGCACCCCTACGACTTTTTCATCCTTGACTTCAAGGGGGACGCTGACCATGGACACAAGTCCCAGTTTTCTGGCCATCTCTTTTTCCTTGAACCGAGGTTCCTCCAGAACATCCTTGAGGATCAGCGGCTGGTTATGGGTGGCCACATAACCCACGACCCCTTCATCCATATTGAGGGATCGGTCCTTCAAATATTCGTGCTCTATGGCCTGGGTTGCTTTCAGACGAATTTTTTTATCAGGTTGGCTGTCGTCGATGAGCCAGAGGGAGCAGATCTCAACGCCGGTGACCTTGGCGGTGACCAGGACGATCAATTTCAGGATATCTTCCAGATAAAGATCCGAAGTGATGGCCCGGCTGATATCCGTAATGGCCTTGATGTATTTGTCATATGTTCTGGGAGAGATTTTTTCCATTATTTTTGAAAACAGAATGACCCCGGGTTTAGAAACGCTTTATATGTTCAAAAATTTAACTTTCAGGCTTTTCGGATGACGGATTTGATGTCTATAACCGGGGTTTTGTCCACCACTTCAAGGGCCTGCACTTTGATCTTCAACGGTTGGCCCAGGTTGATAATGCGCGTCTGGTGAAAACCGATGGGATTGGGCCGACTTGGGGAACGGGTAGCAAAAACGCCCTTGAGGGGATTTTCCCGATTTCCTCTGGGATGAACCTGCAAGGTGTCGCGATTCCCCAGGTGTAGCCACGTGAGTACAATAATTTCATCACCCGGGCACAACCCGTAAAGGCCCTTCGCATAAAGTGGATCGATTTCAATCCAGGCTTCAGGGGCCCCTTCCTTTTCCTGAGAAGGACAATCCCGTCTGTTTTTGAGGCTGGAACGGACCGTGCCGATCTGCAGCAATTCAAACCCCGGCGTATGTTTCATGTCAGTATTATTTCAGATTTTCGCGAATTAACCCCGTGAGTTTCTTGATATCTTCCGGGGTCAGTTTTCCGGCTTTCATGAAGATCAATTTTCCATTCTTGTCAAATGCCAGAACGTCACTGTTGTCATCGGCAAGATTCCATTCCTTTACCAGAATTTTATCCAAGTCTTTAACATAGATGGCGTTGGGATATTTTTTCTGTTTGTCTTCCAGGGCGGAGGAGATGGCAAAGTTGGGAAGCCAGGTGGCATCCATGTTGATGATGGCGTAAGACTGGTATTGATCCCGCGGGAATTTTTCCAATCGAAGGGCTTCGCTGGTTTCGTTATTGAGATCCTTTTCATCCGGGTCCACATAAAAGACCACGTGAACCTTCCCCTTCAGTTCCTTGCTGCTCCAGGGGCTTCCGTCCAGACGCCCGCCATCTTCGCCTTTCAGTTCCACTTCTTTTGGAATTTCTCCAACTTTTACCCCGGCCCACGCGGGCGAAGCCATAACAGATACAGCCAACAGAATAATTGCCAGATATCTCATAATTGTTCTCCTTATCTATGTTTTATTTTTTCCCATTGATTTTGCATTTTATATCGGGACCATAAGCGCCTAAAACGTAAGGAATAGATCATAAATTGTGTGCTTGTGTCAATGAGAATCCTCTCGTTCTCACACTGTAACATGGGAACCAGGTCTAAATCCGCAATCCGCAATCCGCATTCCGCATTCCGCATTCCGCAATTCTACAGGTATCGTCCGAATTCAAGGGATTTCTTGTTGATGGCAAGCCCCGTATGGGGCTGAATCATTTCATGGGCCGTTTGATGGAAGGGGAGATACATCAATGTGGCCCCTTTGACTGCCATGTTGATCACGGGAAGCCTAGGCAGGATTTCCTTTTTGCTGACCGTTGAATGTGCCAGGGTCATCTTGATTCCCTGAATGGCTTCCGCCAGGGGAAGGGTCACCGGATGGCGGGTTTGATCAGTGAATTCCTTTCTGCAGTCCGAATTCTCCTGGGCCAGGGTCAGGCGTCTTGATATGGCCAGGAAAAGTTTCGGCCGAATTTTAAAAGCCGGCGACCAGAACATCATGCCCTGATGATGCCATGCCTTTTTAATGATTTTCGGCTGGTTTGTGATTTGCATGAAGTCTGCGAAGGAGTTCATGGGGATTCCTTCGGTTCGCACAGACATCTTCCAGAAGGGGAGATATGTCACACCGGGATCTTGATCCGAAAGCATCAGAAAATCGACGGAAACAAACCTCCCCCGCCGGGCTTCCCAGGCGGTTTGACAGTTGGGGCAGGTCAGGACGACACTGTCCCTCTGGCCTTCAAGGTTCCACCCACACCGGGGACACAGGGTGGCCAGGAAGGTGATGTTCCAGGGTGGGATGTTTTCAGTGATGGATGAGAGTTTTTTTCTGTCCCTGGGGAGCCGTGCCACAGGGTGATGGGTGATGGCATCAAAAAGGGCGCCCTTCTTAAGATAAAGTGGCAGATAAATGAGGTTTATGGCTTCACCCACATAGGCCCTGTGAAAAATCTTGTCTGAAGTGGCGGCGGAAGACTGCTTTTCAGCCTGGTCCAGCATTTCGGGGGTTTTGAGGAAGCACTTCAGGAAAGACCCTTCGGTCTTCTGGTTGACAAAACTCATTTTCATGGCCTGCGGCCTGAGTCCGAGGGAAATGGGAAAGCGCTTGAGGGGAACAGCCAATCTTGTGATATCCACGATCCGGTATGCCACCTCGCGGGCGCGGCACGCATAAACGACACCCCGAAATCGGAGATAGGGGACATATAGGATCTCTTTATTCTGTGTCTTGTGGGGAAGCACAAACCGGAAAGGTTCGTCGGAGAAAAGAAAACTCTTTACATCACAGTATGGGCACTGAAGGATGTGATCGGTTTCGTCCAGTTCAACAGGTCCCCCGCATTGGGGACATTCCTGTTTGACCAAAAAACCCATGTTGCCCTCAGATTAGAGCCTTTCTCCACATTGATTGCAGAATGTGGCGTCGGGCAGGTTTTCTCCTTTGCAGTGGGAGCAGATCTTTCCCCCCGGTTTCTCACGGGCGGGTTTTCCGCATTTGGGGCAGAATCGGGCGGTGGGGGGAAGGTTTGTGCCGAAGCTTCCGCACTGATCAAAATCCAGTTGCTGGTGACCGCAGTGGGGGCAGAATTTGGCTTCTTTGGAAACAGGGTGTTTGCAGTCCGGGCAAAAGTTTTCGGGAGGTGCGGTTTTTCCCTGCTGCCTGAAGACGTCCGAGAACATGGCTGGCATCATAAACCCCATGCCCATGCCCAGTCCGGCACCGGCATCTCCCTGGGATGCGGCCGCCTTTTCCATGGCCATGGCGGCCTTCATTTTTACCAGCCGATCCAGGTCGGGGATGATATTCAGGCGGCTCTTGTCGTCGATGGTCGCCTGCACCTCGGGCGGGGGTGTAATGGAGGTAATGTAGAGATGTGTGAGGCCTAATCCGAAATGGCTCAGGTCTTTTTTCAGGGCTTCCTGTAGTCCGTTTGAGAGCTCATCGTAGGTTCCGGGCAGGTTGAGCAGGCTGTCTAAGTGTTCGCCTAGGTGGTCGTTAAACCTGGAGACAATGACCCGTTTTAAGTATTCCTCGATTTGTTCGGTGGTGAACTGCCCCATGGTGCCCACCATGGTGTTGATGAAAAGAAGCGGCTGAATGACCTGAATATTAAAGACACCGTGTGCCCGTAATCGGATGAGCCCCAGTTCCGAGTCCCTGAAAGCCACCGGTTCGCGGGTGCCCCATTTAAGATTGGGGAAGACTTTCATGTTGACCATGTAGACCTCCGCCCGAAGCGGACTGGTCATGGCCCAGGGTATGGCCAGAATTTTGGTGAGGATGGGAATGTTGGCGGTCTTCAAGGTATGGCGACCGGGTCCGAAGGCGTCGCAGGCCCGACCCTTGTAAAAGAGGATGCCCGCCTGACTTTCCCTGACGGTGAGCTGGGCCCCGTATTTGATTTCACCGGAGCCTTTTTCAGGGATTCTGTGGACCAGTTCTCTGCCGGTCTCGTCAAACCATTCGATGACTTCGAGAAAAATCACATTATCCATTCCCATGGTTTCCCCCCTTTCTCTTGACCGTTTTGGTGTAGTTTATCGTTTACTGGCTCAAACCACAAGTGAAGAATGATCCTGAAAAATCCTGTTTGACATGGGGTTTTGGCAGGACTACTATGCATTCCTTGTGTTGAAACCGGAGATTTGAAATTTGAAACTGGATCATCCATTTGCATCTTCATTGTCTTTCCCGGCTTCAAATTTCATGTTTCAAACCCTGTGTGGAGAATAAGATGGATCATCAGGATAAAATGGTGAAAAGAGTTCCAGATCTTAAAACTCTTTTTAACCCTGAAAAAATTGCTGTGATCGGCGCATCCAACACGTTCGGCAAGTGGGGCCAGGTGATTACCTCAAACATTTTGGCGGGCGGTTATAAGGGAGAGGTTGTTCTGGTAAATCCCAAAGGGGGCAAGATGTTCGGCCTGGACGTATTTCCGGGTATCACGGATATTCCGGATGACGTGGACCTGGCATTTATCACCACCCCGTCCGTGACGGTCCCGGGGTTGCTGGAAGCGTTGGGAAAAAAAAATGTTAAGGGAGCGGTGATCATCACCTCCGGGTTCAGCGAAACGGGTGCATCCGGAAAAATGCTTGAGAAAAAGATCGTTGAGACCGCTCTTAAAAACAATGTCTGGATTATCGGCCCCAACACCATGGGGATTATCTGCCCACATGCCGGACTTTTTGCTACGGGTTCCCATCCGCGCCCCCAAAAAGGATCTGTGGCGTTTATTTCACAATCCGGGAATCTGGGCAACCAGTTGGTTCACTGGGCCCAGCAGCAGGGGGTCGGCATCTCCCTCTTTGTGGGGTCCGGCAACGAGGCCATGCTGACCTGTCCCGATTATCTGGAATACCTGGAGAATGATCCCCATACCCGGTTTATCGTCCTTTATGTGGAGAATGTGGAAGATGGAACCCGGTTTATGGAAACGGCGAGCCGGATCAACCGGAAAAAGCCGGTGATTCTCCTGAAGGGAGGGAGCACACAGGCGGGGAAAAAGGCCGCTGCTTCCCACACGGGGGCCATGAGCGGTGATGATGCCGTTTACAAAGGGGCCTGCCGCCAGGCGGGAATCTTGAATGTGGGTGTGCCATCGGAATTACTGAGTTTGTCGGCTGGGTTTTCTTCCCTTCCCCTTCCAAAGGGGAATCGGGTGGGTATCGTGACCCTGGGGG
>JAERTK010000237.1 GCA_016844935.1 Desulfobacteraceae bacterium
AGTAACAATTGCCCGAAAGTTACCCTGACCGCTTCACCCCAGAAAGCCACCCCATCCCAGACCATCACGCTGGCGGCCAAAGCCACCGATCCCGAGGGTGACCCGCTCACCATGAAATGGTCGGTCACCAACCCTCAGGGAAAAACCATACGGGTGGTGTGGAATGGAAAAGTAACCACAGGCAATGCTCAAATGACAGACACGGTAACCTGGAAGAATCCACCCGTAGGGCAATACAAAATAAGTGTGTCGATATCAGATGGACAATGCGGTAAGACCGAAAAAGTTTCAACCCAGGTACTCGTTCAAGCAGGAATGACAGTGAGCGTTGCTACGAAATTGAAGACCTACTCTCCTGGGGAAATAGTGGTTATATATGGTAGTGTGAAGGATGAAAAAGGCGGATTGGACCTTGCTGCTGTGGAGGTTAACGTCGAAGGCACGTTGCTTTCTGCGACCACTGATCCTTTTGGGAAATACACATGTCGGTTTCAAATTCCCCCGTCCTCCAAGCCAATGAATTACAAGGTTATCGCCAAGGCATCTTATTCCGGATATCCCCCTAAAAGTGCAAGCACAAGCTTTAGTGTGGGGAAGAAAGCATTACTCGTTAAAGTAAGCACTGACAAAACACATTATCTCATTGGCGAAACGGTGGAATGCACCATTATGGTTACCGATAGCCAAGGCATCGCGGTTTCAAACGCCGATTTGACAATCACTGCTACTCGTTTGAAATCGGGAAAAAATCCAGTCGTATCTTACGGCGTCACGGATCCATCCGGTAAATTCTTCTGTACTTTTCCCTGGGGAAAAAAGACCACTGGAAAACCGATAGCAGAGGGAAAATTGAAGATAGAGGTCAAAGCCGAACATTTGGGGGCTAGTACCTGGAAGGGATATGCCCCTGGATACGGTTCCGTCATGGTTTCAGGTTGCGGTGATGGAAATCTGGAATGTTCTGATCCGAGTACATATTGTGAAAACTGTTTCAACTGTCCGGAGGATTCCCAATGTAAAGCGGAAGAAATATGCGATCCCCTGAATGAATTAAGCGACCCTAAAACAGGATGCAGCCCCAAAATGGCCATTATTTTTACAACCAATGACGACCCCGCTTATGATTGGCGGCATAAATATTTTGCCAGCAATGAGCTTAATTTCATCCGGAAAAAATTCAAAGTAAAAAAATACCGTATCAAAGAGGTCAAATTATCAGGCAAACTCACCTATTTGCCCAAGAAAAAGAAACACCAGTGGGTCCCTGACAAAAACCAGATCGCCAGGTACCTGGCAATGCCGTCCACAAAAGCCATCGCATTCTTTGGCCATGGGGGATCATTGGTGGACGAGGCCAGAAAAAAACACAGGCCATCTTTGGGCGGGGGCAATACGGCCAACCAGCTTCAAAAAAGTGTCCTTAATGCAACGGCTCTCAATTATCAGAAGCTCTACAAGTTGGGCTATATGGAAGCGTACAACAAGGCACGTAAAGAAATATATTCAAACCCGAAATGGGATTGTGGCCTTGATTACGCCTACATCCACGCGTGCCACTCGTTAGACGATAACAGTCTGCTTAATTTTCTAATTCGCCAAGGCGCGACCTATTGGGGTGATGAAGGCATACTGTACGGAATAGACCCTCTGGTCAAAAAGACCAAGCCTTAGGAGGTGCAGAATATGAAGCGTAACCGCAAGATCAATTACAGCTTTTCAGCACTTTGTTTTGTGGCAATTTCCTCTATGCTTTTGGCCGGAGTGTTTTCTGAAACGGCATCTGCCCAGGGAAGCGAACAGGTTGTTTCTCGGGCGTTATCTTCATATGGTTTAGACAAAGTGGAGGTTTTCTTTTTAGATGATGTCGTCTTTGTCAGGTATCTCCAACAGGTATCCGAATTCAACACCCTGGGTGAAGAGGCCGTAAGGCTGGCTGAGATTGCTCAAAAGGTAAACCGCCATCTGCCTTCTGAAAAAAATGTCCGCATACATCAGGTTTTCAATGACGGGCAGATCATGGAACTCATTGTGGCACCGAAAGACGCCCTCGGGCTCCTCAACGGACGGCTCACTACGGAACATTTTCTAAACAAAGCCAGGATGAAACCGCTCACAAGGGGATTTGCAATCGTGCCCGACATATGTGAACCGAACAAGGGCAAAAATTGCCAGAATTGCGAAGCGTGCACCTGCTACCCCAATGAGGTTTGTACGCCTACCGATCCGCGTTCAAACAAAAGAGGCTGTGTCACCCGATACAAGCCTTTAAACGCCCATTTTGTGGGGTCGGAATACGTCTGCAATGAGGGGTATCAATGGAATTCAGATCTGACGGAATGTGTTCAGGCAGCAGGCGGCACGGGTACTCCAACGACAGGAAAACCGCCAGGGTCGACGACCTGGGGAAGTCTTTCCGCGGGGTCTGGAGGTTCAATCATCGGTCAGGCCTTCCTGCTGGACAGTATCCCGCCCACCTCTCAAAGTCGGAAGAACATCTTTTCGCCGGGGGAGAGGATATACCTGTGGGCTGAAAGCAAGATCCTGAATGCACCGCACAAGCTGGAAGTCGCGTGGATCAATCCATCCGGAAAAGAGGTGAGGCGGGAAACATTTGATCTGCGGGGATGGGGCGCGAGAGAAACCTTCTGGTCGGAACTGCAGACCGGACGTCACATGGAGCAGGGGCAGTGGAAAGTTAAACTTCTCATAGACGGCAGGGTGGACAGGGCCCTATACTGGCATCTCAAACTTTGAATTGAATCAAGAACCTGCCCTCCCCTCTTCAGTCCATACCGCTTTCACCTGACCTTCCCGCCTTCAAGCAAATCCCGAAACTGATCTGAAATCCGATCCCCTTCAGCCAGATCGGCCAGAAGACGGCTGCCCACGGCTGCCGGCGCAAAAACAAGGTCTGCCCGGGCCAGCTTCAGCCTTCGAATGGCGTTAATGGCATTGGCCACCGCCAACACCCGCACTTCCGGGTTCAAGTCTTTGGCCAGCAAGGTAATAAAAGCGTTATCACCGTCATTATCCCCGGCCGCGATCACCATCACCGCTTCTCGAACACCCGCCTCCAGCTGCACTGCTTCATCGGTGGGATCTCCAATAATGTCCCCTTCCCCAGGCGCCGTCGCATTCTCAACCTGGCTTCTGATGCGGATGAAAGAGAGTTTTCTTTTCTCAAGTTCCACGGCGGTATTGGCAGCAATAGACCCTTCTCCAGCCAATATGATGTGTTTTTCCAGTTTCATTCGGCCTCCTTCAGGATTCAGAATGTGGCCCAGCCTTCTGCTAATGGCGGGTCCCAGGACAGAAATAATGGCAGTGGCGAAAACACTCAATCCCACAACCAGAAGAGATACCACAAACAGGCGCGTTTCGGGCGTGATGGGCGAGATATCACCATAGCCAACGGTGGAAAGGGTTATGATTGTAAAGTAAAAAGACGTGGTCAGGTCATGAACGGCCGGATGGAAACCGTTCCCGAGCAGATAACTGCCGAAGGTACCATAAGCGAGAATGGAGAAAATACCAGTCAAAGAGATGGTGTAGTTGGCCAGTTTGGTTTGGCGGTTAAAATAGCGCCTCAGCAGTATCATTACCAGGAGCATGGCGCCGGGATAAATAATCGGGGTTCCCCAGTGCTGCTGGATCAGGTTTACCCCCAAGGTTATGAGCAAAAGGATGACGGAAAATGACCAAGCGGTGGACAACTTTCTGAACAGCCCGAAACCCACAAGAACAAGGCCAACACCCAGGATGGCCTGGGTGCTGCTGCCCAGAATGGCGAGAGACTTTTCCAGCCCCATGAACGGGCTGATCTGGCTGAAGGGCAGGTGCTGGGAGTTGAAACTTTTTAGAATATTCAACCCGCCATCTACCATAATGGCGGCCGCCACCGGCCAGTGAGGCCATAATCCCCACAGCCATCCGAGAAAAAGGCGCCATCGGCCCACACGAACAGGATTTACGGCTTTTTTGTCTCGGGTCATGGCTTTAAAACCTACTCCAGTTTGCTTTGAAGGGATTGCAGGGTAAGCTTCAGGCACTCTTTCAGGGTGGCACCGACCCCTTGACCGTTAAAGGCGCTGGCAGAAAAAGAGGGAACCTGCAACTGCCGGTTCAGATCTTTCTCCATGCCTTCAACCGACAGCAGGCGGATACCCTCTTTATCCAGATCCCTCTTGTTATACTGAAGGACCAGGGGAATTTCTGAAATTTTCAGGCCGTATCCCATGAGGTTCTTCTGGAGGTCCTTTAGGGACAAGATGTTCTGTTCCCGCCTTAAGAGAAGGGAGTCAGCCACAAAAACCAGCCCGTCAACGCCCCTCAAAACCACTTTTCTCGTGGCGTCATACCGTACCTGTCCGGGAACCGTGTACAGCTGAACCCGCACGTCGTAGCCGCGTACCTTTCCCAGCTTCAAGGGTAGAAAATCAAAGAAAAGGGTGCGGTCGCCCTTCGTATTGATGGAGACCATCTCACCGGCGGTCTGCTTCCTGTAGGTACTGAAAATGTATTCAAGGTTGGTGGTTTTACCCCCCCGACCGGGACCATAGAATACGATTTTACACTCCATCTCTCTGGTTTTGATGTTAAGATTGGCCACGTGATCGGCTCTCCGGATACACACCACGCATGAACGAACGGCATCGTCATAACGAGCAGCATATTCAAAACAAACGGAACTCGTCAAGCAACTTCTTGAAATATGGGGCACAACTTACTTCTTGACACATTTGAGCGGTTTTTTTAGTCTCATTAGAGTGTTGCAGATCATTTTGTATTTTTGACGATTCTTTCACAAATCTTAATCACTGAACAAACTGGAGTATGTGAATATATAAATGCTGCATGCCGCCACCATAACGCCACCGACCGGCTGCCCTCAAGCGATGGAAAAATGGATTTTCATACCGGAATAAAAGAAGCTGAAATTTATCGTTCCATGGGGTTACTCAAGGAATCCCTGACCGTTTATGGTGAAGTCCTCGCGGCAATCCCGAAAGATGACGTCAAACGCTCGGAATTCATCAACAAAACCATTCGAGTGCTAAGAAAAGAAATCGACAGTCAGAAAACCCTCGCCCCCGAGATTTCCCAGGAAGATATTTCGGTTATCAGGGAAACAATCGCAGTGGACGGACAAAGCGGCATTCTGGACAATGCCCTGGCTTTCAAACAGCTGGGGCTGATGGATGAAGCCGCTACTGAATATGAAAAGCTGTTTGAGACGGATTTTCCCATAATCAAAATCATTCCGGATTTCGTGGAATGCCTGTTGAATCTGGTTCAGCCCCATGAGGCCGTAAAGAGGCTCCTTCACTTGATCATAAAACTGGGACTCAAAGGCTCCCAGCTTGCCCAGATCCAGTTTTCACTGGGACTCCAACTGGAAGACGCGGGACATAAAGACCTGGCCCTTGAGCAATATATATCCGCTTCAAAGCTGGATCCCGAAAACCGCGAAATTTCACAGAAATTAAAACTCGGCATGTCAGGGGTTTCTCCCGGATCCAGATACAGCTATCTCCTTAAGAAGCGAAACGTCACCATTTCCCAACTTCAACAAGCCCTTGCGATTTCCAAAAAGATGGGCAAGAGCGTGGAATTCGTACTGATCGACCATTTCAAGATCAGTCGGGAAACCATTGGTAAATCCCTTTCCGAGTTCTATGGCTGTCCATTTCGAAGTTTTGATGCGGATTTTCCGGTTCCCGTTGAAATCATCAATAATTTAAAACAGTCCTATCTCTCACACGCCGGTTGGGTCCCTTTAAGCTGGAACAAAGAGGGTTTGGAAATTCTCATTGATGATCCCAGGGACCTCAGAAAAATTGATCAGGTCACCGGTTTGATGAAAGCCAACCGAATCGAGTTTTCGGTGGGTATACGGGAGGACATTGAGCGGTTTATTCAGCATTTTTTTAAGGAAAAACCCGCAACGCCAGATGAAGATATGCTCCAGGAACTGGACATGATGTCTTTTGTCAGTTTTGAGGAAGAAGAGGAGGCCGAGGTCGAGGATACGCTGGACGAGTCTTCCAGCAAGGTGGTTAAACTGATTGATCAGGTGATCGTCACCGCTTACAGGAACGACGCATCGGATATTCATATCGAGCCTTCCCTTATCTCAAAAAAAGCGCAGGTTCGTTTTCGAACGGATGGGGTCTGCCGGAACTATATCGAAGTGCCCATCAGCATGGCCAGGGGCATGCTTTCACGGATCAAGATCATGGCGGGCCTGGATATCGCTGAAAGGCGCCTGCCCCAGGACGGGAAAATCAAGTTCAACCGCAAGGGCATCCGCCCGTTTGAATTGCGACTGGCCACCCTGCCCACCACAGGGGGGTTTGAATCTGCCGCACTGCGGATACTGGCCGACCCGGACGCCATGAAGCTGGATGATATGGGTCTCAACGATCGAAATTTGGCGGTCCTCAAGAAGACAATCCTTCAGCCCCACGGATTGATCCTGGCGGCAGGCCCCACAGGTTCCGGGAAAACCACCTCCCTGCATGCCGCGTTAGGGGCAATCAATGAACCGGGTATCAAGATTTGGACGGCTGAAGATCCCGTTGAAATTACCCAGCCGGGCATGAGCCAGGTGGAGGTAAAATCCAAAATCGGCCTCGATTTTGCCCGGGTCATGAGATCTTTTCTGCGGGCGGATCCCGATGTGATCATGATCGGTGAAATGCGCGATTTTGAAACCGCATCCATCGCCGTGGAGGCCTCTTTGACAGGTCATCTTGTATTTTCAACCCTGCATACCAACAGCGCACCCGAGACGGTCACCCGACTGCTGGATATGGGTTTGAATACCCTTAATTTTTCAGACGCATTTCTGTGCGTTCTGGCCCAGCGGCTGATACGCAGGCTTTGTCTTGCCTGTCGCAAGGCATATCATCCCTCAAAGGACGCATATGATGAGATTGTGAACGATTATGGTATTGAACATTTCCAAAAGACAGGGATTGAATATTCCGAAAAACTGCTGCTTTACGCACCTGTGGGTTGTGAAGAATGTTCCGAATCCGGATACAAGGGACGGATGGTGATCCATGAACTCATGGAAGGCACCCCCCGGATTAAACAAATGATAAAAGAGCGGGCAGACCTGGAGATCCTGTTATCACAGGCTTTAAAAGAAGGGATGACAACGCTGAAGCAGGATGGTATAGAAAAAGTGTTTAGAGGATTGACAGATATCAGTGAGGTGCGGCGCGTCTGCATCAATTAACAAAAGGGGATAGGGAATTGACATCAGGACCCGTACCATCGGAACAAACTGAGGTTTGATATGCCGGAAAATGCCTTGATCGTTGATAACGATTTCTTTTTTGCGAAATTCCTGGGAAATCTGCTGAAGGAAAGGGGCTACAATGTGGTTCAGGCCAGCGACTGCAAACAGGGCCTGGCAGCATTGGAAGACCACAGGGTGGATTATATTTTCGTTAACCTCATCATGCCCAGAATTGACGGCAAACTCTTTATTGATTTTGTGCGCGAGAAGTATCCGGATGCCGAGTTTTCAATCATCGGTGTGTCGGATTCCATTATTGAGTTGCGGGAATTACAGAAAGATGCGGGGGCGGACCATTATTTACAGAAACAGCCCATTGAAAAAATGGCCGAATATCTTGGCAAATTCATGGAGTTTGTTGAAGGCGCCCCTTTTCTCTCCTCATCGGACAAAGACCAGTTCCACCAGGAAAAGGTTTTTCGCCGGCAGGCAACGGTTGATTTGCTGGAGTCCTTGAGTTTTCAGCAAGGAATTGTTGAAAGCGCTGGAATGGGCATCATTGCAGTGGAAAAAGACGCCAGGATCGTCTTTGTAAATACACTGGCCCTGGAAATTTTGAATCAACCCATATCAGAAATACTGTCACATCATATCACTTCGGTTTTTCCATCACCTGAAAAAAACAGAATACTGGCCGGTCTGAAGATAGTCGCGCGAGATACAAAACTGAAGCGGAAATCCTTTACCGTTATCATAAACAATTCCACCGTCCAGATAACGGTTTCAATTCTGAGGGTGGATGGGGAGATTGAAGGTTGGGTCTTGATGCTGGGGACCCAGGATTCCCTGGAGGAAATTGACTGAGACCCCTCATATGGGTGGCGCAATGGTCACCAGGACGCGCATGGAACCGGTGGCCCGAATGCCGTGGGGCTCGCTGATATCGGAAATGAGAATATCACCCGTTTTGGCGGAAAGGGTTTCGCCATCCTTTGCGAGGAAAAGCCCTTCACCTTCAAGGACGACAATGCTCAGCTGGCCCTCGATGTCGTGGGAATGAATGGGAAGTTCCTGGCCGGGCTTAAAATTGAAATTCAGAATCTTGAAATAAGGTGAGTCCTCCACCAGCAATCGGCTCATGTGAAGATCATTAAAATCGTTTTCCGCGAAGATATCGACTTTTTTCATTCTCTTTCTCCCTGGGACTATCAAGGCCATGGGACTGGTTTTTTGCAGCCCCACAGCCTCAATAAAAGCTGACTCCTAATTTCCCGCCATCATGGCTTCGACGTCCGCAGCCACTTCACCGGTGGGTTTAATGTCAAAATTCTCAACCAGCACTTTCAGCACATTGGGGGATACGAACGCTGGGAGTGTGGGTCCCAGGCGGATACCCTTGACACCCAGATGGAGCAGGGCCAGAAGCACAGCGCACGCTTTCTGTTCGTACCAGCCGATGTCGAAGGAAAGGGGGAGATCATTGATGTGATCCAGCCCGAACGCCTCTTGCAGTTTCAATGCAATCACGGCCAGGGAATAGCAGTCGTTGCACTGCCCCGCATCCAGAACCCTGGGGATGCCCCCGATGTCGCCCAGATCCAGTTTGTTGTAACGGTACTTGGCACAACCTGCGGTCAGAATCACCGCGTCTTTCGGCAGCTGTTCCGCCACTTCCGTGAAATAATTTCTTGATTTCTGTCGCCCGTCGCACCCAGCCATGACCACAAATCGCTTGATGGCACCGCTCTTGACCGCATCCACTACCTTATCGGCCAGAGCCAGAACCTGGTTGCGCGCAAAACCACCCACAATCTTGCCCGTCTCGATTTCCGTGGGCGCCGAGCAGGTTTTGGCCAGGCTGATCATTCCCGAGAAATCCTTCGCCCCGCCGTTCGCCCGGTCCGCAATATGAGCAGCTCCCGGATAACCGGTCAAACCGGTGGTAAAGAGTTTGTTCAGGTAAGTGTTGTCTTTCTTGAGAGGTACCAGACAATTGGTGGTCATGAGGATGGGGCCGTTGAAGGATTCAAATTCATCGTTCTGGCTCCACCAGGAACCGCCGTAGTTCCCCACAAAATGATCATATTTCTTGAAAGCGGGATAATAGTTGGCAGGCAGCATCTCCCCGTGGGTGTAAACGTCCACACCCGTCCCTTCGGTCTGTTTCAGCAGCTCTTCCATATCTTTCAAGTCATGGCCGCTGATGAGGATACCGGGGTTTTGGCCCACACCGATATTCACCTCCGTGAGCTCAGGATGGCCGTATGTAGCCGTATTGGCCTCATCCAGCAACGCCATGGTGGTCACCGCCACTTCCCCGCACTTCAGCACCAGCCCCACCATTTCATCGACGCTCAGATCTTTGGTGGTGGAAGCCAACGCTTCCATGAAGAACTGGTAGATGTCATCTTTTTCGTACCCCAGTACCAGCGCATGGTCCGCATAAGCCGCTACACCCTTAAGCCCGATGATCAAGAGCTCCCTGAGGGACCGAACATCTTCATTTTCGGTGGCCAGGATGCCGACTTCTTTGGCTTTGGCCTGGAATGTGGATGCATCCTGTGAGGACCAGGTTGCGGCATCAGGCAAGGCCTCAGAGAAAGCCTGCCCATTCTTCTCCTGATAAGCGGCCAGAAATTTGTTTTTGATATTGTCCCTGACGTTTAACGCCTCTTTGATCCGGGAAACAAACCAATCATCATCCCAGTTTACATTGGTAATGGTGGAAAAAAGACTTTCCGAAACAGATTTACCTGTGGCTTGATCCAGGACCCCCAGTTCAGCAGCTTTTTCCCCATAAACGCCAATTCCCTTCAGCACGTGAATGAGCAGGTCCTGCAGATTGGCGGTCTCCTCCGGTTTTCCACACATGCCTTTGACGGTACATCCCTGATTTTTAGCGGTTTCCTGACATTGAAAACAGTACATGGTGTTTCTCCTTTCCTTTTGCTTTAAAGATTATGATTATTTTCGGCCTGTCGGCTCGGTTCGGCCACGATTTGTTTCAAACTTACAGCAACGATACACCCATTACTTTGACCTAAGTCAAGAGGGACAAACTTTTTTTATCCTGCCCCCTGACAGCTGTCCCCTGCACCCTTTGAAACATCAACACCCCTCATCTTCCACAATCTTAAAGCTATCGGTGGTTTTGGGTTTTTCTACGGGCGCCGTTTTTTGTTGAAGGTTCAGAGACCCTCTTTCCTCCGTCGGAAAGGGCGTTGAGACCGGTTTTTGTTCATACAGCGCTTTGGGATAACCCACCGCAAGAATCAATCCCAAGAAAATCAAGGTCCCGGAGGCAACTATTTTCATTTTCCGGGAGCCTTTTGGCAATTCATCGGGGTTTCCGAATATTAGCTCAACACGTTCTGCCGCCGAAAAGGCGCACAGAGCCATGAAGCAAACCAGCAGTGCCACCACGCCGGGTCTGAGATTGAGGAAATCCGGCAACCGGACGGTACCCATGCTGCCGGCCTCATAAAACCCTCGCAGTAAGGGGAAAAGTTCAGCAAAAATGATGGACCCCAGTCCCATGCCCACAATAAAGACCAAGCCATCCAGTTTTCCGGAAACCGTTGCGACAATTGAGGTGGTGGGGCAGTACCCCCCCATAACAAACCCCACACCCAAAATGAGCCCCCCTGCAATCTGGGGCCAGATATAGGTGGGCAGAATATACACGCGGGAAAGATCTATCCAGCCGAAGAGGGAAAAATACAGGAGCCCCAGGACGCACACCACAATGGCCGTGAACATGACTTTCAAGACTGCAAAGTCCCTGAGGTAAAAGATGGCCGTGAGTTTTCGGGCATCACCAAATCCGGCCCTCTCCAGCACAAAGCCGAACAGAAATCCCACGAGACCGGCAATTTGCAGGCTGTAGGCGAAATCAAACCAACCGAGTTTATAGAGCGGCCCCATTATAACCACTCCTTTCTGAAAAAATAGGCGGTCGCATAAGCGCCCCCGAAAATGCAGAACATGAAGACCCAGCTTCCCAAAGCCAGTTCAGAGGCCCCCGTCAGGGCCTGCCCGCTGGTGCAACCCCTGGCCAGACGGGCTGCAAACCCGGAGAGTATTCCACCGCCCAGGGCAAGCCAAAGCCTCGCTGAAACACCGATGGCGGGCCCGCGAACCACTTCCCCTTTGATTCTGTTGGAGATAAACGCTGAAAAAAGAGCGCCCAGACCGGCCCCCAGGCTCAGAAAAACCAGCCACGCCATGAGCGGGGAACGACCCGCTCCAAAATACTTCGAAAAATAGGCGTTGGTTTCCGTATGTTCCGGCGCCACAAGTGCCATCCCGAAGGCCGCAATCCTGGAAAAACTGGCCGAGGAACCGACCCCACGGCCCATGGTATAAAAGGCAAGAAGCAGAACAAGTCCCAGGCAAACCCCAATAAGGTAAGGGTTAGTATACCGTTTATTCATGGTTTCGTTCCTTTCAAGAATCTTGAAATTTTCATGTTTGTTTTTCCAGGTTTACAAGGGCCTCCCTGGCGGTCTCTCCCACGAGACGCGTCATGCACCTGTGATCAAGATAGGTGGTATAGGGGGATTTATCCTTCACAAGAGGCGAAAGGCGCTCCCTGTCTTCCCCTGCCCCGATTAATCCCACAATCCGGCTGGCATGCCCCCTGACGGCCGGATCATTTGACTCGAGATAGGAGAAAAAATGTGACTTTGAACCGATTACAAGATGACGTCTTTCCTCCGAAAGCCTTGCAATTCCCCAGAGAAGGCCTCTTTGCAGCATGGGCAGTTCCAGATAATTGGCATCCCTGTTTGCATAAGAAAGGAAAATGGGCGCGTATTCTCTGGAGAGTCCTTCATGGCAGGCCAGGATCTCTCCCATGGCCTCGGGGGATCCCCACCCAATGCCTCCCGATTCATCATTTAAATTCCACATGAGGCGGCGCATAACATTTCTGGCCTTTTCCATATCATCTTCAGCCAAGCCTCTCACAGAAAACCCCATTGCAGTAACAGCACGCCATTTGATGGTTTCATCCTGATGGTATAGGAAAGAAAAAAGGGCATTGACGACTTTCCCAGAAGGCATGCCTTTTAGTGTCGCTAGCCCTGCGTCAACATTGCTTCCGGAAAGAATTTCGAGAATCCGCTCTCTGGGAATACGTCCTTTCAAAGGATATTTCTCCCTTAATGTGCGCCTTTGAGAGAAGATTTGTGTCTCTTGATATCCCCCAGACCTCACAACTGCGCAAAAGCTCATTGTGAGAAGCTGGAGGGTTATAAAAGAACACCTGAAGGTTCTCTAAGTGCCAGCATCAAGAGTACATTGGGTAAAGTCAATTGCTTTTCCACATCCGGAACAGGTATGCTCTTTGTCAAATTCGTCTGAGAAAATTTCCTTTTCCTTCGCGCAGTTGGGACACTTACACGTAAAGGCTTTTAAATGCTTAGCCTGTTCAAAACCCGGGCAATGCAGTGGTGTTGACATATGCGACTCCTTTCAAATCTAATGATTTATTGAAATTTCTGATCCATATGGCACTTTTCCCAAACTGAAAAAAATTAAGCCTTCCAGAGTCCGTGCAGAGTGCAGTATTCCCGCGCTACAACCTGATCCGCACTCACCTTGAATGTGGCTTCGGGCGCGTCTCCCGGTTTCAGAAACTTTCGATAAACAGACCCGTCGGCAATAATTTCAACCCACTCGATATGATGCTTTTCCTCCATGGGATGCGCCACTTCACCCACTTTTACCGTAACGCCATCTGCCGTTTTCTCGATGACCGGTACATGTTTTTCCTTGGCGGCATCAACGGTGTTTTCCTTGAAAAGCTTCATGGGTTGACCGCAGCACGCCAGATCACCCTTGGCACCATGCAGAACTTCCACAATATTTCCGCACGCTTCGCATTTATAAACTTCCAATCTTTCAGCCATAATACCCTCCTTTAATGTTTAGCAGACTGCTAATAGTTTTCACCCAGCAGTTCAAAGTGAGCCTGCGGGTGGGCGCATGCGGGGCAACTCTCGGGGGCTTCCTCACCCGAATGAATATAGCCGCAATTTCTACACCGCCACACCTCTTCCGAATCCCTTTTAAAAACGCGACCCGCCTCAATGTTTGCGGCCAGTTCGTTATAGCGCTTTTCGTGTTGCTTTTCGGCCACGGCAATGGCCATGAAAACATCAGCGATGACGGTAAACCCCTCATCCCGGGCAACGGCTGCGAACTCCGGATACATTTCCGTATGTTCATAGTGTTCTCCGGCAGCCGATGCTTTGAGATTTTCAAGGGTGCTGCCGATAACGCCTGCCGGAAATGCAGCAGCGATCTCGACCTCTCCCCCCTTAAGGAATTTAAAGAGTCTTTTGGCGTGCTCTTTTTCCTGATTGGCCGTTTCCTCAAAGATAGATGAGATTTGAACAAACCCTTCCTTCTTGGCTTTGCTGGTAAAATAAGTGTAACGGTTTCTTGCCTGGGATTCACCGGCAAATGCGGTCAATAGATTTTTTTCCGTTTGACTCCCCTTCAGGTCCATGGATGGATACCTCCTCATGATTTGATATTTAAGATATTAGGACTCCGCAACCGACCCAGGTCCAGCAAGCGGCTTGAACATTTTTTTCCCGGCACCGCAAACAGGACATTTCCAGTCATCAGACAAATCGTCAAAAAGTGTCCCTTTGGGAATTTTGCCTTTTCGGTCACCCCGATCAGGATCAAAGATATAGCCGCAGTTCGTGGTCTGACACTGGTACATCTGCTCGGGTGTTGCCATGCTGTTTTCCCCCTATTGGTCGGGCAATGAATAATAGCATCTCTTGGGCGAAATGACAGACCCACTCTTTTTCAATTTGCTGATGGCCTTTGAGACTTCCTTGCTCTCTTCTCCAATCATATCAGCCACCTCACCAGGCCTTACCGGCTTACCGGCCTTCTTCATCGCTTCAAGAATTTTATTCTCCATGCTCTCTCCTATCATAATTTAAAATTACACGACATCCAATTCCTTTTTCAGCCAATCCCGTAATTCGCCGTCCACAGCGTAAACGCCGTTGGATAAAGGCATGTCGTATTTTTTTTCGTTCATTACTTCCTCGGGAAAGTCGATTTTCGCCAGCTCAACGGCACCCTCGTAATCCCTCTTGATAAAGTAGATTAAAGGAGAATGCTCCCATGTGTTCAAAACAAAATAGTGGGTCTCATCATCCTTGGTTCGCACCATTGAATATCCTCTACTCCAATTGTTCCCCCATTCAAGATAAAGCCTCACGGCTTCTTCAGGGGTCATGCTCCAATCAATAGAATCAATAAGCACCCCATTTTTCTTTAACTCTTCTAATCCCATCATGGTTCTACACCCCCTTTCAAATTAAAAATATAAAAAACTTTACAAACAGAGCTCAATTTTCCTCTGTATCGATCTCCCACCAACCCTTTTTGATATGTGCTATTTTCTCGTCCTCTGCCAGTTTCCTGATTTTGAAAGCAGAATCCCTCAAAACACCATAAAGCACACCACAACCATTGTCTTCTCGCACCATATCCCCCTCATCAGCAATCTTCAGCATCATCTCCGCAAGAGAGATGGCATTTTTGATACTTCTGTCACATGGCCTCATCCTTAAACCCCCTGAAGAAAACAATTGAGAGCATCAATTGAGAGCATAACAAGCAGATTTCGTGCCAAACAGACTTCACGATCACCCGGACGGAAAAGTCCCCCCACAGACGGTGCTTTAACGACTTTTCCAGGGTTTATCCAAGAAATTCGTGACCATCATCTGATTCATGATACAATCGTGTCTCAAGAAACCCCGGAATGGCTAAACACCGGATATGTCGCGCTTTTTTAAACAGCCAAACCACGAAGAATATTCCATGGATGTCTCCTTGATAGAGGGATTTGATCAAGTATATTTTTTCAAGTGGGACGGTATGCCAGGTAAAATATAAAATTCCAAAAGGTTATGTTCATAAATCACCGGGAAAGGTAAGCATAAAGGCTGTCTCACATTTGATTATGGTTCAGAAGTGTTTCATGATACAATCGTACATGCCTGACATTGAAGGGATGAAAACGGTCCAATGCGGTCCTGATCATTTTTTGGCAGTCAGGCTTTGGCCTTGGAGTAATTCGCCTTTCGACCGAATGGGATGTCTAGCTTTCGCATGCGGTGGCGGAGGGTGGCGGGATGGAGGTCAAGCAGCTCCGCTGCGCCGCGCCTGCCAGCGATTTTGCCATCGGTTAATTTCAGGACCCGGCGAATGTGCTGGGAAATAACGACATTCAGTTTGTGTGTCTCATAGTTTTCAGGCCCTCGGTACAGGGCGGGATCATGGTCCGTTGTTGTTTTCAGGACGTTGGTAAACTCCGTGAAGGTAAGGACGTCGCCATTAGACATGATCAACGCCCGTTCCACTGCATTTTCAAGGTCGCGAACATTGCCCGGCCAGCTATAGGCCATAAGCCGCTCGATGGCGCCGGGCGCAAGCGCAGGCGGGTCGGCAATGCCCATTTCGCGGGATTTTTTTCGCACGAAAAAGTAAACCAACTCGGGAATATCATTTTTTCTTTGCCTGAGTGGTGGAATTACGATTGGAAAAACCATTAACCGGAAGTAGAGGTCTTCCCGAAATCGCCCCTGTTGAATCATTTCAGTCAAATTCCGATGGGTTGCGGCGATGATCCGGATATCCAATTTGATCGTTTCACTACCGCCTACCCGGTTGATCTCCTTCTCCTGTAGCACCCGTAACAACCTCACCTGCGCGTTCAGGGGCAATTCCCCGATTTCATCCAGGAAAATCGTACCGTGGTCGGCCCGTTCAAAACGTCCACGCTTTTTATCCAACGCACCGGTAAAGGCTCCCTTTTCATGACCGAACAGTTCACTGTCGATCAGGGTCGGAGGAATCGCGCCGCAATCGACCTTAATGAAGGGGTCGTTCCGGCGCGGGGAGAGATCGTGCACGGCGTTGGCGATCATCTCCTTGCCGACGCCCGTCTCACCCAATATGATGACCGGACTTTTCAGCGAAGCCACTTGGCGAACCTGCTCTATCACGTCTTTTAATCCACAATCCGCGCCGATAATCTTCTCGCTGCGTGTGCGATTGAGTTCACGACGCAAATAGCGATTGTCATCCGCTAGCGCTTCCTTCAATTCCACAAGTTCTCGATATCGCAGACAGTTGGACAGTACAATCGTCAAAGGTTTTTGCAGTACCAGTAGGAGATCCATGTGATCCTGAGTGAAGCGGTCGTTTTCGTCGGCCCACAGGGAGATTCCTCCCAGTCGTTTTTCCTGGGCCATCAACCCCACCAGTAACAACGAACCGTTCTTTCCCGGTACTTTTCGAGCCACACGATGGGTCAACGGGTGAGTATCTGCCGAATTTTCCAGAATCGTGAGGGGCATCTTTTCAGGCTCGGCCAGGATGCCGGACTCACGAGAAAGGGGGAACTTCATATCAACGGGCTGGCCGCCCTGGTTTGAGGCCATGGCGATGACGTTAATGACGCGCGTTCCCGGATCATAATGGGTAAGAATGGCGCGATCAGCCGGAATGAATTCACGGATATATTCAAAACACCGGTATAGCGCTTTTTCGATTTCCAGACCGCTGGTGACACGCAGGGTGGCTTCGATAAAGAATTCATTGTGATCGACATTCATGATACACCTCTGAAAAGATCATATACGTCACATATTATATTTAAAATCATATTTGATACAATATATGTCAAATATGATTTTAAATAAAGCGATAAATTGTTCAACTATCTGATAATATCATATAATTATTTTTGGCATGTGATGTGCACCTCCAAATGTGGCATTAGCAACAACATCCGAAAAGGGCAATTCGCCATACGTGGCATTGCCGGTCGGAACCTCATGCGGGTTTGAAAGCTGTACCCGAAACCCATTCGTAATACGCTGGGGAAGCCCGTCTTAAATTTTGAAACATTTTATTACTACAACCGTGAATGAAAGGAGAGATTGAAGATGAATGTAACACTCGAAATCGACAAGATGGAAAAACTGGTTATCACGGTAGCGACCACAGGAGGAATTCATACCAAGAGCGTCAATCCCAACTTGCCTGAACAGCCGGACGAAATCGCCCAGGATGTCTACGACTGTTATAACGCCGGAGCCTCCATAAGCCACATCCACGTCCGCGACAAATTGGGAAGGACCACTGGAGATCATGAGGTGTATCACGAGGTCCTCTCAAAAATTCAAGCCAAATGCCCGATCATTACCCAGGTCGGCAATGGTATCGGAGGGGTTTACCGAGCTGACGGCAGCTTTGAGGTGGCCACTCAGGATGAAAGGATGGCATTGACCACCTTAACCCCTAAACCGGATATGCTCACCATCAACTGCGGCACCTTTCAGTTTGGCTATATTCCTGATACTATTTTCGACAATCCCCTCGAGTGGAACCTGGAGTTCATTAAAAGATGTTATGAAAGAGAAATTGCCATTGAATGCGAATGCTACGACATCAGCCATATTGAAAACGTAAAGGAAATGGTTCGACGGGGAGTTCTGAAAGAGCCTGTTCACTACAGCCTGGTTCTAGGTATCAAAGGGGGGATGCCCGCAAGCCCCCAGATGATCAGCGCCATGCTGGGTGCGATACCGGATGGGTCTTCGTGGCAGGTGATCACCATCAGCAAGCAACAGGTTCCTTCCACCGTCATGGCCATGTGTCAGGGCGCCAATATCCGCACGGGCATGGAAGACAACGTCTATTACGCCAAGGGCGAACTGGTGAAAAGCAACGCCCAATTAGTGGAGAGGATGGTTCGAATGGCAAGGGAACTGGGCCGGGAAATCGCCACGGTGGATGACGCCATAAAGAAGATGGGAGTCAAACGGTAAGAGGATACCCGGTTTTCGGTGGTTTGAAACGTTTCTGGGATCGTTATAAAACCCAATTGGTAAAGCAAAGGAGTGTTATTATGAGCATGAAAAAAGTGTTTGCGATTGTTGGATGTTTAGGGCTCATTTTTGCTTGTGGCATGTTCACGAATGCCGTTGCAGCAGACGTCATTGAAATCAAGGTGGCCAGCTGGTATCCACCACAGCATCCCATGTTTAAAGAAGCCTATGAACCTTATGCCAAAGTCATTGAAGAGCGAACCAAGGGAAAAGTGAAGTTTAAATGGTTCCCCGGGGGAACCCTGGCCAAGGCCGCCCAGACCTATGACGCGGCCAAGACCGGTCTGGCGGACATGGCCATGCCCATGGCCCTGTGGACGGTGGAAAGCCAGTTCCCCGTTTCCACAGTGGTTATTCTTCCCTTTATGACCGATAATGCGGTTCAGGTAGCGGATCTTTATTACCGGGCTTTTCAGGCCATACCGGAAATCAGGAAGGAATATGGCGGGCTCAAAGTCCTGGGGTTTCATACCACCGAGCTGGTCAATCTGGACATGAAGGACGCGCAGGTGAAAACATATGAGGATCTGGCCGGTAAAAAAGTATGGCCCGGATCGGCCATCGGTGTCAAGTGCGTGAAATTATGGGGGGCCGTACCCCGTCTGACCAAGATCGAAGATCTCTACATGAGCCTTCAGCGGGGGGCTTTAAGTGGTTGTGCCTTCCCCTGGGTGGCGCTGAAAGCATTTCGACTCACGGAAGTGACCGCCAGCCACACGGTGCTGAACTTCACCGCCGGTCAAAACCCCATTGTCATGAATCTGGACAAATGGAAGTCACTGCCGCCGGATGTTCAAAAGGTATTTGAAGAACTGGCGCCTTCCATCGGCCTCCTGGTGGGAAAGGTTTTTGCAAAGTACGGCAGCCGGATTGAAGGGGCCCTTAAAAAACGGGGCGATTTCATCTATCACCCCACACCGGAAGAGAAGGCCCAATGGAAAGAAAAGGTCATGCCCGTTTACCAGGGTTGGGTCAAACAGGTGACTGCCAAGGGGGTGGATGGGGAAGCCATCCTCAAGAAAGTGCTGGCCCTTGCGGAAGATGTTAAAAAAAATCCCCCTAAGCCCGCCGCCTGGTGGGGTAAAAACTGGCAGGAATAGGCAGAAAGCGTCTAAAAAATAATGGCAGAAAGGGTGTCTGGGAGTGTCGGCTGATCCTCGGGGATGATGCCGGCACTTCTTCGGTTACACCCCTGCAAAAGAGGCAAGGTTTATGAACAAAGACATTTATGCGCTTCTGGCCAAGAGGCTCGATGAATTGCCCAATGGTTTTCCCGCCACGGAGAGCGGGGTTGAACTGCGGATACTGCAAACCATATTCTCGCCCCATGAAGCCGAGATGGCTTTAAAAATGCGATCGGACCCGGAAACGGCCGAAGAGATCGCCGAGCGTTTAGGACAACCGCTGGTGGAATTGCGAACCGTTCTCGATGATATGGCCCGTAAAGGTCAAATCGGGACTCTCAAAATGGCCGGCCGTCAAGTGTATCGATTGGCGCCATTCGTTGTGGGGATATACGAGTTTCAGCGAAGAGAACGGCTCACCAAAAAACTGGCGGAACTCTATGAAGAATATCTCCCTTTTCTCAGCCAAAAACTGGGCGGTCACAGACCCCATGTGACCCGGGTCATTCCCGTCAGCAAGGGGATTAAAGCAGACCTTCAAATACTCCAGTACGAAGATGTTCGTCAGATTATTAAGAAGGCGAAATCGTTCAGGGTACAGGATTGTATTTGTCGAAGGGAGCAGGGCCTTCTTGGAAATCGATGCGAGCATACGTTAAGGAATTGCCTTCAATATTCCATGGAGGAAGGCGCCTACGACTATTTCAATCTAGATGGGGACGTTGTCACCAAAGAAGAGGCGTTAACAATAATCGATGAAACCGAGAAAGAGGGTCTGGTTCATAACACGTACAATGTGGAGGAAGCCATCGGCGGGTTTATCTGCAATTGCTGCTCCTGTTGTTGCGGTCTCTTGCGTAGCATGAAGGAATTCAAAGCGCCCTACATTTTGGCCAAAAGTCGATATGTGGCGGTTATCGATGCGAACAGCTGCGTTTCCTGCGGCACATGCCGTGACGAACGATGTCCCGTGGACGCCGTCATTGAAGAAGATGAAAATTACCGTGTTTCCCCCGACCGCTGTATCGGTTGCGGGGTGTGCGTCATAACGTGCCCTTCCGAAGCGATCGAACTGGCGGCAAGAACCGAATCGGACCAGGATACGGTATCCAAAAATCTGATCGAATGGGGACAGGAACGTTTAACGGTGCGTGGGCTTTAGGATCAGTGATCCGCAGTCTCATTTGACTAAGGGAACTGGAAAAGAATCCGACCTTTGAACAATTGCAATATGCGGGAGGTGAAATGTCAAGCGCCATTAGAGTAGGCGATGTTCTAGCGTCCATGGCATCCGGTTTGAAACGGTTCATCCACCCCATCAGTAGATATCTCGGTTATTTGAGTGCCGTCCTTTCACTGTGCATGGCGGCCGTGATCATTCTGGACCTGATTCTACGACTGGGGTTCAATCGCCCCATGTCCGGCATTTTGGAATATGAAACTTTTCTTTTGGTAGTCATTACCTTTTTAAGCCTTGCTCAGACCATGATTCAGCGGCGTCATGTGGCCATCGATCTGGTTACCAGCCGGTTTTCACCCGCCACGAAATCTTTTTTGGGGACGGTTTTTTCCATTTTCGGCGCGTTTATGTTTTCCCTGATGAGTTGGCGCTTGGCCCTTAGAACCATTGACGCAGTTGAAAACGGGTCGGCCGCCAGCGTCACCGAGATCCCTCTCTACCCTTTTTATTTTATCGCCGCATTGGGCTGCGCTTTAATCACCCTTGTACTCCTTGAAGACCTGCTGAACGGTCTCGGTAGGATTCTGAAAAACAAGAAAAACCCATGGCTATGGTTTTTAGCCATCCTGATCGTTTCCATAGCGGTTCTCATTTTTCCGCTATTGCTGAAACTGGGCGCTATCAAGCTGGGCAGCATGACCACGGGCCTTCTTTTCCTGGTCCTGATGCTGGTCATGATGATGCTGGGTTTCCCCATCGCATTTTCCATGGGTCTGACGGGCGTTTTGGGACTCTGGTACCTGACAGGGTTTAAGATTTCCATGGGCGCTTTGAGCATTTCCGTCTATGATTCCGTGAGCGAGTATTATCTTTGCGTTGTGCCGTTTTTTATTCTCATGGGGCTCCTGTGCCTGAAAGCGGGCGTCAGCCGCTCCCTTTACAAGGCATCCCATGCCTGGTTCGGCCAGATGCCGGGGGGACTGGCCGTGGGCACGGTTCTCGGGTGCGGCGGTTTCGCAGCCATCTGCGGAGACAGCATGGCCACAGCCGCCACCATGAGTTCCGTCTCTTTGCCGGAAATGAAGAAATATCACTACGACGATGCGCTGGCCACCGGGTCCGTTGCAGCGGGCGGAACCTTAGGGATTCTGATCCCACCCAGCATCGGGTTCATTGCCTACGGCATCATCACCGAACAGTCTGTTGGCCAACTCTTCATGGCCGGCATGATTCCCGGTCTTCTGCTCATGGTGTTGTTTGCAGTCACGGTGTATATCCGGTGCAAGCGGAATCCAAACCTGGGGCCTGCCGCAGATCCATCAACACTTTCGGAGAAGATCGCCTCCCTCAAAGATGTATGGCAGGTGTTTCTGCTCTTCTGCGTGGTCATCGGGGGCATCTATTCAGGCTTTGTGACCCCCACGGAGGCAGGAGGGGTCGGCGCCATCGGCGCGCTCGTCATCGCCGCCCTGTCCAGGGAATTTTCGTGGAAAGGGCTTTTGGAGGCGTTAATCGGGGGCATTGAAATGTCCACCATGATCCTGACCATCCTCATCGGTGTGACGATTCTGGGGAATTTTGTCACCCTAACCCAGATCCCCATGGAACTGGCCGGTTTTCTGGAGGATCTGAATGTATCCCGTTATGTACTTTTTGTCCTGATCCTGGTTCTTTACCTCTTTTTAGGCATGGTCATGAATATCATCCCCATGATCATGCTGACCCTTCCTATTCTGTTTCCCACCATCATGGCGTTGGGATTCGATCCCATCTGGTTCGGCGTCATCATGGTGATCATGATGGAAATGGGGCAGATCACCCCGCCCGTTGGGATCAACGTGTTTGTCATCCATGGGGTCGCAGACAAGGTCCCCATGTCAACCATATTCCGGGGTGTTCTGCCGTTCTTGCTGGTTCAGGTTCTGGTGATCGTCATCCTGACGCTTTTTCCGCAAATCGCGCTCTATCTGCCCAATGCCATGGATGTCCTGGCACCCATCGGAAATTAACAGCTTTCAATCTTTAATTATTCTGGAGGAACACAATGGAACAAAAAGCAACCCAAACCCTTCATGGCATCACCCGGGTGGAAGGTGCCGTTACAGGGGAAGCCCTGGTGACCACCGAGAAATTGAGTCACCTTTTTAATGCTATCTCTAACGACGGGGTAATCCGCATGAACGGTCATCCCCTCATGGGAGAGAGTTATGCGGATAAGATTATCGTTTACGATACGGATATTTTTTCAACGGGCGGCGCCTGGGGTCTTTATTTCAAATGCAGGATCACAGGGAAAGGTCCCAAGGCATTGATTTGTAGAAATGTCCACCCCATCAGCGTGGGCGGCGCGGTAGACGCAGGAATTCCGGCGGTAGACGGTTTTGCCCTGGATCCCTGCCTGGAAATTAAAACGGGGGACCGGGTCAAAATTACAGCGCCTGAAGCAGGCGGAGAGGCCATTGTGGAGGTTTTTTCAGAGGGTGCTGCCTCGGATAGAGCGACACCGGAGAAAATAAGGGCAAATGGCTGGAAAAAGGACTGTCTGAAACTGACCCCCCATGAAGAGGAGATGCTGGCGGGAGGGCACGGAAAAGCCAAACAGGTGGCCATGGAACGCCTGGTGAAATTCGGTCAAGGCATGGGGTCCACAAAAATGGCCAGGATCTGTTCGGCCCATGTCTTCTCAGACTGGGAACGGCGAGATCTGGTCATCGGCGCCTGGCCCATTTTCAAGGAGTTTGCGGAAATGGGCGCAAAAGTGGTCATGCCCACCACGGTGGAAAGCACCTTTATGGCCGATGAACTGGTGGATGACCCCGGCATGCCCTGGCATTACAAGACCCGGACATCCGCCCGGGACGTCTATGATGCCATGAAACCGGTCCATGACAATCTTCAGTTAATGGGGGCTCATGTGATCCCCACCTGCATCCCCTACATGCACATGAGCGTGGCGCGATTCGGGGAATGCCATGTGACCAGCGAAAGCAACCACGCGGCCTACACCAATACCATGCTGGGGGCCCGGGTCAACCGGGATCCGGCCAACATGGTTCTGTATGCCGCCATCACCGGCGTCATGCCCGAATACGGCATGCATCTTACGGAAAACCGTAAAGGACAGATGCTCTTTGAAGTGGCACCGGAAGTGCTGCCGGAACTCCAGGATGTCGGCGATTTTGTGGCCCTGGGCGGGGCCATCGGTTTTCGGGCCGTGGACCGGGTCCCGGTGGTGGCAGGTCTTGAGCACATGACCAATGAGCAGGCCAAAGCCTTCTGCGCCTGTGTCTCTCCGGCCCTCACCTATCCCATGATTCACATCGTGGGCATCACCCCGGAGGCCCAGACCCTGGAAGATGCTTTCGGCGGTGACATTCCCGATGATGTGGAGCGTATTCAAATCGGCAAAGCGGATTTGCACGCTCTTTACCACAGCATCAACCAAACCGAGAATCGTGAGATCGATGTGGCGGTGGTGGGGTGCCCCTTTCTGACCCTTGAGGAATTCGTGGAACTTGCGGATCTGCTGGAGGGTCGAACCGTGAAAAAGCGTCTCTGGCTATACACGGACTATATTGAATACAGTGCCGCCAAAAAAGCGGGGCTTGTGAAAGCCGTGGAAAAAAGCGGTGCACGGGTGGTTCATTCCTGCTGTCCCGGCATGATTGATCGGGATTTTGAGACGGCTGAATCGCTGACCTACGCTACGGACAGCCTCAAGATGGCCACCCTGGGAGCCGGTATCGGTTTCCCCAGGAACTGGCTGGGCACACGGCGGGATGTGGTCAATGCGGCCATAACGGGAAGATTTGAGCGTAGTCGTTGGCGTTAATTTATAAAACAAGGAGCTTTTTCCATGGCAACATCAGAAATTAAAAACGTCACCATCATCGGCGCCGGTATTCTGGGAGCCCAGATCGCGGTTCAGGCTGTCTGTTTCGATTTTAACGTCACGGTCTATGATAATGCGGAAGGGGCTTTTGAACGATCGGTGGGGCAATTCGAGGCACTCATATCCACGCGCAAGAAAGGGCCGGTGGTCCCCATTGAAAAATGGAATGACGGTATTTCGAAAGTGAATACCGTTTCCGTCATGGCCGATGCGCTTAAAAATGCCGATCTGGTGATCGAGGCGGTGCCCGAAAATCTGGAATTGAAGCGGAAGGTGTTTCAACAGATGGATGAACTGGCCCCTCCCCGGGCCATTCTGGCCACCAACAGTTCCACCATTCCCGTATCCAGGATCGAGGATGCCACCGGGCGACCTGAAAAATGCTTGAACCTGCACTTCTACACACCGGTGACGGGCCTCAACATGGTGGATATCATGGGGGGAAGCCAAACGACCCCCGAAACCATGGCGGCGGGGAAGAGATGGCTTTCCGCCATCGGCTGCGTACCGCTAACGGTGAAAAAAGAGATTTACGGTTTCTGTTTCAACCGGGTGTGGCGGTCCGTGAAACGGCAGGTGCTGTATATGTGGGCCGACGGGTTCGTGGACTACAAGGATCTTGACAGGGCCTGGATGCTGGCCTATGGTCTGCCCGTGGGCCCTTTCGGGCAGATGGACATCAACGTGCTCGACATCACCTATCAGGTGGAGATGAGCTACTACCATGAATCAGGCGAAGCAAGGGACCGGCCCCCCGAAGCCCTCAAGGACATGGTGGACCGGGGGGATCTGGGGGTGAAGTCCGGGAAAGGGTTCTATACCTATCCCAATCCGAAATTTGCCCATCCCGATTTTTTGAAGGGGTAGGTTTCATTTTAATCAAGGGCGAAAGATTTTTCGCCCCTACCATGTCAAATAGGGAGAAATACCCATGGACACCGGGGAACTGACTGCCCAGGAA
>JAERTK010000238.1 GCA_016844935.1 Desulfobacteraceae bacterium
GGAGCAACCCCCCGCATGATCCCCGACCCTTTCGGCAGCGCAACGGTCCGAATGGGTCCTGTCTCCACCAGCGTTTTAAGGATCTTCTGCTTCGGATTTTCCGTTGTGACCATCGCCATTCTGCAAATCTTCCTCAACAGAAGCAAAATGGGCGTGGCCATTCGGGCCACAAGCCAAAACCGGTTTGCCGCCCAACTCATGGGGATTGATATCAATCTGGTGTACCTCCTGACCTTTGCCATTGGCACGGCCCTGGCGGGCATCGGCGGCGTACTGTACGGAACCCTCTTTGCGGTCTATCCGCTCATGGGTGCCATGCCCACACTGAAAGCTTTCATCGTGACCATTCTGGGGGGGATGGGCAGCATCCGGGGCGCCATATTCGGCGCCTTTATTCTGGGCATGGCCGAAGCCCTGGGCGGCAACTATATTGCCATGGAGTATAAAGATGCCATCGGATTTGCCATTATCATGCTCGTACTGCTTATTCGTCCGACAGGCCTATTTGGTGATAAGGAGGCGGCATGAGCGATAATACCAAAAAATGGCTGTGCCGATTTACCATACTGGTGGCGTTAATTTTTCTGCCACAGGTCATCAGGGACCGTTATTTTATGCACATTGTCGTGATTTCAGGCATCTTCATGATCCTCTGCATGAGCTGGAACCTGTTGGCGGGATATACGGGACTCCTTAATCTGGGGCATGCCGCGTTCTACGGCATCGGCGCGTACACCAGCGCGCTGCTGGCCATGAAGTTGGGAATCTCCCCCTGGTTCGGACTTTTTGCAGGCGGATTGGTTGCGGCCTTCTTCGGATTTCTCCTGGGGATCCCTTCTTTAAGACTGTCAGGCCCCTATCTTGCCATTACCACCATCGGTTTTGCGGAGATCCTGCGCATTGTGGCCGTCAACTGGGTGGACCTGACCCGGGGTTCACTGGGCCTCAGCGGTGTACCGCTCCTTACCCCCATCAGATTGGGGGATTGGTCATTTAAGTTCTACCTTGAAAAGGACTACTATTATGTGGTTCTGGCCGCTGTGATCATCACCTTTTTCTGCATACGGCGGCTTACCCAATCTCAATTCGGGGTGAGTTTACAGGCCTTGCGTGACGACGAACCAGGGGCCCGGAGTATCGGTATCAGAAGCACCGGATACAAACTGGCAGTTTTCACGGTCAGTGCTTTTTTCGCCGGATTCGCAGGTGCGCTGTTCGCCCATTTCATCCGTCTCGTGAGCCCCGAAGCCATGGCCCTGCATACCACCTTTGATATTCTGACCATGACCATGATAGGGGGCCTGGGAACCATTGCCGGCCCTATCCTGGGGGCGGTGACGCTCACTTTCTTTTCCGAATGGCTGCGCTACCTGGAAGAAGTGATCAAGGTCGATATCCGGCTGGTGGTTTATGGTTTCATGTTGATCTTAACCATCCTGTTCATGCGCGAGGGATTGGCCGGGGTTCTACGGCGGCTGATAGAACGTTTCAGTGGCGATCGCCCGGTCTCGAAAAAAGGAGATAAAACATGAGCGAAATCCTTCGCACGGAAAAGCTGACAAAAAATTTTGGCGGGCTTTGTGCGGTCAAAGACGTGAGTTTCAGCATCAAAGAGGGGGATATCATGGGGCTCATCGGCCCCAACGGGGCCGGGAAAACAACGCTGATCAACCTCATCTCGGGGGTATTTCCGCCCAGTTCCGGCAGGATCGTCTTTGACGACAGAGACATATCACGGTGCAAAGATTACGCCGCCAACAATATGGGCATCGCCCGCACGTTCCAGATCGTGCGCATCTTCAGTCAGCTCACTGCCCGGGAAAACATTCTGGCCGCTCTGGTGGACCGGCGAAGGAATGGTCCATGGAAGCTCATGGGAAAAGCCATATTCAGCAAGTCCTCCGCGCTGACCGACAATAAAGAGGCTGTCCGGGAAGCTGACAGGCTTCTCGATTTCGTAGGGATCAACCAGTATGGGGACGAACAAGCGGGGAGCTTGCCCTACGCCCTCTCCAAGCGTCTGGAAATTGCCCGGGCCATGGCAACACAACCCAGACTTCTCCTCCTGGACGAACCCAGTTCCGGGCTCAATCCCGCTGAGCTGGTGGACCAGATCGAACTCATCAAACAAATCAACCGACAAGGGATCACCATTCTCATCATAGAACATGTGATGAAGGTCATTATGGACATCTCCCACCGACTCATCGTTCTTCACTACGGGGAAAAGATCGCTGAAGGTGACCCCATGAAAGTCTATACGGACCCACAAGTGGTTGAAGCATATTTAGGAGATGATACCGATGCTGCGCATTGAAAACCTGGAAGTGGCTTACGGCAAAGCCGTGGCGCTTCATGATGTATCCATGCAGGTAAATGACGGCGAACTGGTCGCCTTGCTGGGATCCAACGGAGCGGGTAAATCCACCCTGCTCAAAACCATTTCCGGCGTTATCCAGCCCCGGAGCGGAAGCATTCTGTGGAACGACCAGGAGATTCACACCCTGCCCTCCCATAAAATCGTGGCATTGGGAATCGTCCAGGTCCCTGAGGGACGGGCCGTTTTCCCAGAGCTCACCGTGAGCGAAAACCTTCGCATGGGTTCATTCGCCCGCAAAGACGACACCGCGGTCACAGGCGATATGAAACTTGTCTTCGACCTTTTTCCCCGTCTCAAGGAACGCCGCAGGCAGAATGCCGGTACCCTGTCCGGCGGCGAGGCCCAGATGCTTGCCATCGCTCGCGGCCTGCTCTCGGCACCTGAACTTCTTATGCTCGACGAACCGAGCCTGGGGATTGCGCCTGTCATCAGAGATAATATTTTCAAGGTGATAACTCAGGTTTTTGAAGAGCGGCGCATCACCATTCTCCTGGTTGAGCAAAACGCAAAGCTGGCGTTGAACATGAGTTCACGTGGATATATCCTGGAAAATGGAAAGGTGTCTCTGGAAGGAAAGGGATCGGAATTGATCGACAATGATTATGTGAAACGGGCATATTTAGGATATTGACAAAATGATAAACAAACGTTCTTTCAAAACCGACGAAGATGGGCTCATCGACTTCACCCGGAAACTGATCCAGACGCCGAGTTTAAGCATGCAGGAAGAAAATGTGGCAAACCTCGTGGCGGATAAAATGCGGGAGATTGGTTTTGATGAAGTTGCAATTGATCCCATTCACAATGTGACAGGCACCCTTTACGGCGATGACCCCCAACCGGAACTGATCTTTAACGGCCACATGGACCATGTTCCCCCCGGAGATATGCCGGAGCCTTATTCCGGGAAAATAGCGGATGGTTCAAAATACGGGGTTAAGAACCGGGTGATCGAAGGACGGGGTGCCTGCGATATGAAAGGCGCTTTGGCATCCATGATCTATGGCGCAAAAGCCCTTAAAAACAGCGGGATTCGGCTCAAAAAGACCTTTGTCATGACAGCGGTCGTCCGGGAAGAGATGGCCAAAGGCGAAGGGATTTTGAGGCTCCTTGAACAGGGTGGCTTAAAAGGGAGGATGGCCGTCAGCGGAGAAGCCACCCATCTTCAAACCCATCTGGGGCACCGGGGAAAACTTGAATTTACACTGGGTGTTAAGGGGAAAACCGCTCACGCCAGCAACCCGTCCCGCGGCATCAATGCCATTTACAAAATGTGCGATTTCATAGGGGACATGCGTGAGCATTATAAATTACCTTCTCACCCCTTGCTCGGGGATTGCACCTTTACGGTCATTGATATTGTATCCGGCCCCGGAAGGCTGGGGCCCATTACCCCGGACTGGTGCGAAGTAGCACTGGACAGGCGGTATCTCCCTGAAGAAACAGCCGCTTCCGTTAAACGGGAGCTGGAAGCGCTCATTGATGGCCACAAGAAAGTGGACCCGGAATTCAAAGCAACCGTGGAACTGGTGAAAGACTTCCCCCCTCTTTATTGCTCCCCGGGCGAACCGATTGTCCAAATCATCCAAGAGGCAAGAAAGACCGTTCTTGGAGATGAAGGGGATGTATCCACGTGGAAATTCGGGGTGGACGGCACGTTTATTCAGCGGGCCGGCATCCCCTGTGCCGGTTTCGGACCCGGCGATGAGCGCTTTGCTCATACACCTGAAGACCATGTCCCCATCGCTGATTTAGTTGCCTCTTGTGAAGTGTATGCGGAAATTATCCGAAAGGCATGCTGCTCCTGAAACCCAATGCCATCTTATCCGGAAAAGCCCCTTTGAGACGGGTGAGAAAAAGTGCAAAAGACTCGAATCTACTCGAGACAGAACTTGGACGTGTCCTTCCCAATGGGGACGGGGTACTCCCCGTTAAAGCAGGCAAAGCAGAGATCCTGGTCGGGGATGGCGGTGGCTTTTTTCAAATTGTCGATGGAGAGATAGCCCAGGCTGTCCAGGCCTACGAAATCCCGAATCTCATCCACGGATTTCTGAGCCGCAATCAATTCGCCCCGGGTGGAAAAATCGATGCCGTAATGGCAGGGAAACGCGTGGGGCGGGCAGCTCACCACCATGTGGACCTCTTTTGCGCCGATCTCGCGGAGCGTCTTCACCCGGGTCTTGGCCGTGGTGCCGCGGATAATGGAATCCTCCATGATCAAAACCTTTTTCCCCTGAAGCAATTCTTTCACCGGGTTCAGTTTCACCTTCACACCAAAATCCCGCATGCTCTGGGATGGCTGAATAAAGGTCCGGCCGATATAGTGGTTTCGAATCATGCCCATCTCAAGGGGGATGCCTGATGCATGGGCATAACCGATGGCCGCGTAATTCCCGGAATCGGGAAAGGGCATTACGAAATCCACGTCCAGGGGGTATTCCCTGGCCAGAAGTTCTCCCTGCCGTTTTCGAAAGAGATAGACATTTTCACCGAACACATTGCTGTCGGGCCGGGAGAAATAGATCAATTCAAAAATACATAGGCTTTTGCGGGATGAAATGCCCGAGTGAATGCTCTTGACGCCGTCTTTGTTGATGATGACGATCTCGCCGGGTTCGATAAACCGGATAAATTCCGCTTCCACCAGATCGAAGGCGCAGGTTTCGGAGGCCAGCACATAACCACCGTTGAGTTTCCCCAGACACAGGGGCCGAAAACCGTTGGGATCCTTGGCAGCGATGAGGGTGTCCTCGGTCATGACCACCACCGAGTAGGCACCCCGAAGCTGAGCCATGGTTTCGATCATGGCCCGTTCCATGCCCTTATTCAAACGCCGCGCCATGAGGTGCAGGACCACTTCGCTGTCCATGGTGGTCTGAAAAATGGAACCGTTTTTCTCCAGTTCCGAACGGATTTGGTGGGCATTGACAACATTGCCATTGTGGGCAATGGACATGGAGTGGCCCGAATGGCGGACCCGGAAAGGCTGAGCATTGCACAATAATGAAGATCCCGTGGTGGAATACCGCACATGCCCCAGGGCCATATGGCCTTTGAGCCCATTTAAGATCCGTTCATTAAATATCTCGGGAACCAGACCCATGGCCTTGTGTTCAACGACCTGCTTCCCGTCGGAAACCACAATGCCCGCACTCTCCTGCCCCCGGTGCTGCAAAGCGTAGAGCCCGAAATAGGTCAGCTTGGCCGCCTCTTCGTGACCGTAAACGGCAAAAATACCACATTCATCTTTGGGTCGTCCGGATTGAAATTCTATATCGTTCATGGGTCATACCCGTTATATGGAGAGCGTTTCTGGAAGCATAAAGTGCAGGAGAGACGGCAGGCGCGGGAGAAAATAATCCGCATTCCGCAATCCGAAATCCGCAATTAACCATTGTGGTATTCCTGTATGGTTCTCACCTTCAAATCCTCTTCCGACATGGACCGGATGGCGGCAAGGGTCGCTTTCGCACCGGCCAGCGTGGTGGTGTAGGGAACATTGAGGGTCAGAGACGCCCTGCGAATGGAGTAGGATTCGGCCATGGCCTTTTTATCACTGGTGGTATTGATCACCAGATGAATATCTCCGTTCTTGATCATATCCACCACGTGAGGGCGCCCTTCCCTCACCTTGTTCACGGACTCGTTGATCACCCCGTTTTCCATCAAAAACCGTGAAGTGCCCTTGGTAGCCAGAATCTTGAAACCCAGGTTGAAAAGCCCCATGGCAACGGGGAGAGCCGCCGCCTTGTCCGCATCCTTCACGCTGATGAACATCGTCCCCAAAATAGGAATTCTCTGACCGGCAGCCAGTTGGGACTTCCCGAAGGCCAGACCAAAATTGTGATCGATACCCATGACCTCACCGGTGGATTTCATCTCCGGACCCAGGATGGTATCCACCCCCGGAAACCGGCTGAAGGGAAAAACCGCTTCTTTGACGGATACATATTCGGGGGCCACTTCCCGGGTCAAACCCAGTTCCTTGAGGGTTTTACCCATGATCACCCGTGTGGCCAAATTGGCCAGGGGCACACCGGTGGCCTTGCTCACAAAAGGGATGGTTCGAGAAGCCCGTGGATTCACCTCGATCACATAGATAATACCATCCCTCACCGCATACTGGATGTTCATGAGACCTACCACCGACAACTCTTTGGCCAGCGCCCGGGTATGCGCCATGATGGTTTCGAGGATTTCCGGTTTCAGGGAAACGGGGGGCAACACACAGGCACTGTCCCCGCTGTGGATGCCCGCTTCCTCGATATGCTCCATGATGCCGCCGATGACCGTGTCATGACCGTCGCTAATGGCGTCCACATCGATCTCAACGGCCCCGTCCAGAAACCGGTCCACCAGAACGGGTTTACCGGGAGAGACCTGGACCGCAGTCTCCATGTAATACTCCAGATCCTTCCGGTCATAGACAATTTCCATGGCCCGTCCCCCCAGCACGAATGAGGGTCTCACCACCACCGGATAGCCGATTCGGTCCGCTATCTGAATGGCTTCCTGCTTGTTCGCGGCAATGCCGTTTTCAGGCTGAAGGATCTCAAGCTTCTTGAGCATCATCTGAAAGCGCTCCCGGTCCTCGGCCCGGTCGATACTGTCCGGGCTGGTGCCCAGAATTTTCACGCCCGCATCCGAAAGGGGAACGGAAAGGTTCAGGGGGGTCTGTCCGCCGAACTGCACGATAATTCCAGCCGGCTTCTCCTGCTCCACGATGTTCAGTACGTCTTCCCGGGTGAGCGGCTCGAAATAGAGCCGGTCGGAAGTATCATAATCGGTGCTCACGGTTTCCGGGTTGCTGTTCACCATAATGCTTTCAACACCCATCTCCCGGAGGGCCAGAGAGGCATGAACGCAGCAGTAATCAAACTCAATGCCCTGGCCGATGCGGTTGGGCCCGCCGCCCAGGATGACCACCTTTTTCTTCCGGGAGGTTCGAATCTCGTTTTCCTGCTCATAGGTGGTATAGTAATAGGGGGTGTAGGCCTCAAACTCGGCGGCGCAGGTATCCACCAGTTTGTAGACCGGCTCCACACCCGCTGCTTTCCGGATTTGCCGGATCGCTTCTTCGGTGACCCCGAGAATCCCGGCCAGCTGAACATCTGAAAAACCGTATTCCTTGACCTCTTTCAGGAAATCCTTGTCCCAGGCTTCCGGACCCTCCCCCTTTTGCGCCATTTGACGCAACCGGTTTTCAAATTCCTGAATCTGTTGAATGTGATAGAGGAACCAGGGATCAATGCTTGAGAGCTCATAAATTTTTTCGATGCCAAACCCCCGGTTGAAGGCCTCGTAAATATAAAAAAGCCTGTGGGAGTTGGGCCGGATGAGGCCCCTTTCCAGTTCATGGGCATCTGTTTTTGAAAGGGTGCATTCCGGGGTGTCACTCCCCATGCCGAATCGCCCGATCTCCAGAGACCTTACCGCCTTTTGAAGGGATTCCTTGAAGGTCCGGCCGATGGCCATGGTTTCCCCCACGGATTTCATGGCGGTGGTCAGGGAATCCCGGGTTCCCGGAAATTTTTCAAAGGTCCACCGGGGCACTTTGACCACGCAGTAATCGATGGTGGGCTCAAAGGAGGCAAAGGTCTCCCGGGTAATATCGTTGGGGATTTCATCCAGGGTGTAACCCACGGCCAGCTTGGCGGCGATCTTAGCGATGGGAAACCCGGTGGCTTTGGATGCCAGGGCCGAACTTCTGGATACCCTGGGATTCATCTCGATGACCACCATTTCTCCGTTTTCGGGATGAATGGCAAACTGAATGTTGCTCCCGCCCGTTTCCACCCCGATCTCCCGGATAATATCCAGGGAAGCGTCCCGCATAACCTGGTACTCGCGGTCGGAAAGGGTCTGAGCCGGCGCCACGGTGATGCTGTCGCCCGTGTGAATGCCCATGGGATCGAAATTTTCAATGGAACAGATAATCACCACATTGTCCTTGAAATCCCGCATGACTTCCAGCTCGTATTCTTTCCACCCGAGAAGCGATTTTTCCATGATCACTTCGGAAATCATGCTGGCATCGAGACCCGTTTTGACGATGTGTTCCATCTCTTCGCGGTTGTAGGCCACACCGCTGCCGATGCCCCCAAGGGTGAAACTGGCACGGATAATAACGGGGTAGCCGATCTGTTCCGCCGCAGCCTTAGCCTCATCCATGTTCCTGGCGATGACGCTTTCCGCCACTTTGAGGCCGATTTTTTCCATGGCGTTTCGAAACAGTTCGCGGTCTTCCGCCTTCTGGATCACCGGCAGAGATGCTCCCAGCATTTCCACGCCCATTTTTTCAAGGATTCCCGACTCGGCCACTTCCACCGCCGTGTTGAGACCGGTCTGCCCGCCGAGGGTGGGCAGGATGGCCTGGGGGCGCTCCCGCTCGATGATTTTGGTCACTGCTTCGGCGGTAATGGGCTCGATGTAGGTCCGGTGCGCCGTGCCGGGATCGGTCATGATGGTGGCGGGATTGCTGTTGATGAGCACAATCTCAAACCCCTCTTCCATGAGGGCCTTGCAGGCCTGGGTGCCGGAGTAGTCAAATTCGCAGGCCTGGCCGATGACGATGGGGCCTGAGCCGATGAGGAGAATCTTTTTGATGTCGGTGCGTTTGGGCATAGTTTTATGGGTGTAAGGTTTAAGGTTTAAGGTTTAAGGGTCTTGATGCCTTTTCCATCATCTCTATGAACCGGTCAAAGAGATGTTCGGCATCGTGGGGACCGGGAGATGCCTCCGGATGGTACTGGACCGAGAAAAGGGGGTGCTTTTTGTGAACCATGCCTTCCAGGGTATTGTCGTTCAGGTTCAGGTGGCTGATTTCAATGTCCGGGTCGTTTAAAGTATCATGGTCCACACAGAACCCGTGGTTCTGGGAGGTGATTTCCACTTTTCCCGTTTTGAGGTCCTTAACGGGCTGGTTGCCGCCCCGATGGCCGAATTTGAGCTTGAAAGATTTCCCCCCCAGGGCGAGGCCCAGCAATTGATGTCCCAGGCAGATGCCGAAAATGGGCCGTCGGCCAATCTGTTTACGGATGGTTTCCACCGCATAGCCCACGGCCGCAGGATCTCCCGGACCGTTGCTCAGAAAAAGACCATCCGGATTAAGGCTGTCAATGGCTTCTGAATCGGTACCTGCCGGAGCAAGGAGTACGTTGCATCCCCGCGCCTCCAGAGATCTGAGGATATTGTATTTGATGCCGAAGTCCATGGCCACCACACGATAGTGATCGTTCCCTTCCGGCCAGGTGAATGACGACAGATCCGTCTCAACGGCTATGGGACGACCGTCCCGCCACAAAACCGGTTCCCGACATGTCACTTCTTTCACCAGATCCGATCCGGTCATCAGGGGGGATGCTTTTGCCTTTAGAACCAGGGAGGCAGGATCCAGATCTTCCGTTGACAGAACACCCCGCATGGCCCCCGAGAGTCGAATGTGCCGCGTGAGGGCTCGGGTATCAAGACCCTCAATCCCGGGGATATGGTTTTCTTTCAAATAATTCCCAAGGCTTTTCTGTGACCGGAAGTTGCTGGGATATGGCTGGTACTCTTTTACCAGGAAAGCCTTCACCTGAATTCGGTCCGACTCCACGTCTTCTTCATTGACCCCGTAATTACCGATGAGGGGATAAGTCATAGTGACCATCTGACCACAGTAGGAAGGGTCGGTAAGGATCTCCTGGTAGCCGGTCATGCTGGTATTGAATACCACTTCTCCGGTCGTTTCAAAGTGACCCGTAAAGGAGCGACCGTTGAAGAGGGTTCCGTCTTCCAGCGCGAGTATTGCTTTCATAAAAGCTTGTTCTCCCCCAAAAATTCCATAATGCCATGGGCGGTCCGCCTGCCGTCGGCGATGGCTTTCACCACCAGAGACTGGCCCAGGGTCATGTCGCCGGCCACAAAAATACCCGCCATACTGGTCATGCCGCGGCGGTCCGCTTGGATATTGCCCCGATGGTCCAATTGAATCCCCAGATCATCCACAATCCTGTTCCGGGTTGGCGCCGTAAAACCCATGGCCAGGACCACCAGATCCGCAGCCTGTTCAAATTGGGTTCCGGGTTTTTCCACGGGGCCCATGGCGCTGCCGTCTTCTGATGCGGGCCAGTTCACTTCCACACATTTCACGCCGGTGACCCTGCCCTGATCCCCCACGAATTCTCGGGTCATCACGGCCCACCGGCGTTCGCCCCCTTCCTCATGGGCATGGGTCGACCGCAGGATCTGTGACCAAAGGGGCCAGGGGTTTGAGGCGGAACGGGTCAAAGGGGGTTCAGGCAGAATCTCAAGCTGCAGAACCTTTTTGGCACCTTGCCTGAGCGCCGTTCCCACGCAGTCGGACCCCGTATCCCCGCCACCGATGACCAACACATTTTTCCCGCCGGCGTCAATAAGCTCCGAAGAAGGAACCGCCTCCCCCGAAACCTTTCGGTTCTGCTGGCACAGATAATCCATGGCAAAATGAATCCCCGTGAGATTTCTACCCGGGATATCCAAATCCCGTGCTTCTCCCGCACCACAAGCCATGCAGAGCACATCGAAGCGCTGTTTTAAAAACCGGTAGGACAAATCTTCCCCCACCGTCACACCGGTCTCAAATAAAACCCCTTCTTCCCGCATCAATGAAATGCGGCGCTCCACCACCCATTTCTCAAGCTTGAAATCCGGAATACCGTATCTGAGGATACCCCCCGGGCGCCGGGCGCTTTCATATACCGTTACCGCATACCCACCCTTGTTGAGCGTATCGGCCACCGCCAGGCCCGCCGGGCCGGATCCTACCACCGCCACCTTTTTATTGAAACGCTTTTTCGGCGGTAAAGGGGATAAATAGCCGTTCAGGAATCCCTTTTCAATTAAGGCCAGCTCAATTTGGCGTATGGTCACGGGATCCCCATAAATGCCGTCCACGCATGCGGCCTCACAGGGGGCCGGGCACACCCGCCCGGTGAACTCGGGGAAATTGTTGGTGGAGAGCAAAATCTCCAACCCTTCACGCCACTGCCCCCGCCGAACACAATCATTGAACTCCGGAATCACGTTGGCGAGCGGGCATCCGTATGCGTGACAGAATGGCGTGCCGCATTCCATGCAACGGGACGACTGAATGGTCACGTCCCCATCGTGCAACTGCCGTTCAACGGCCTCGTAGTCTTTCAACCGCTCATTAACGGGTCGATACCCCGGGTCTTTTCGTTTCGCTTCCGTCATGGCAGCCGTGTTATCCATGTTGCACCTCTTCCCGCTCCGTTGCCTCATCTTCCTTGCTCATGAGGCCGAGAACACGACGGTATTCCATGGGAAAAACCTTCACGAAAAAGGGGAGGCTGGCCTCCCAGTTATCCAGAATAGATCGGGCCTTCTTGCTTCCGGTATGGTTCAAATGACGGGTGATCAGACTTTTCAGTTCCGCTTCATCATCCGGATCGGTCAACAGTTCCAGGTCCACCATGTCCAGGTTGCACCGGAGATCAAACCGTCGGTCCGGATCATACACATACGCGATGCCACCACTCATGCCAGCGGCAAAATTGAGCCCTGTATCACCGAGCACCACCACCCGGCCACCGGTCATGTATTCACAACCGTGGTCTCCCACGCCTTCCACCACAGCCAGCGCACCGCTGTTTCGAATGGCAAAGCGTTCACCCGCCTTTCCGTGCAGGTATACTTCTCCAGCAGTGGCCCCATAGAGCAGCACATTCCCGGCAATCACATTATCCGAAGGGTCAAAGGTGGCACCTCCATACGGTTTCACAATGATTCTGGCACCGGAGAGCCCCTTTCCCAGATAATCGTTGGCTTCTCCTTCCAACACAAAGGTGATCCCCCGGGCCCCGAAAGCGCCGAAACTCTGCCCGGCGGCCCCTTTGAACCGGCAGGTGATGCTATCGGCGGGCAATCCCCGGTTACCATAGGCCCTGGCCACTTCACCACTCAGCATGGCACCCACGGTTCGGTTCACATTTCGAACGGGCAAGGAGATTTCCACCTTTTCACCCTGCTCAAAAGCCTTTCGGGACCGGGCGATCAGTTCACGGTCCAGCACATCCCGGATGGGGTGCTCCTGGGACCCGGTACAACGCCTGGGGGATCTATCATGGCCTTCCGGAAAATAGAAGATCTTGGAAAAATCAAGTCCTTTGGCCTTCCAGAAATGGATAGCCCGGGACATTTCCAGAAGATCGGACCGCCCGATCATATCATCCATTTTCCTGAAGCCCAGTCGGGCCATATACCCGCGCACCTCTTCCGCCAGCATGGTGAAGAAATTTACCAGGTGCGCCGGTTTTCCCGCGAACCGTTTTCGAAGGTCTTCGTCCTGGGTGGCGATCCCCACGGGGCAACGGTTGTTGTTGCATTTTCGTACCATGACGCACCCCAGAACCACCAGGGCCGCCGTGGCAAACCCGTACTCCTCGGCCCCAAGAAGGGCCGCCACCACCACGTCCCGCCCGGTTTTCATCTGACCGTCCGCCTGCACCCGGATCCGGCTCCTGAGCCCGTTGAGCATCAAGGTCTGCTGTGTTTCAGAAAGACCCAATTCCCAGGGGGCCCCGGTGTGGCGGATGGACGAAAGGGGCGATGCCCCGGTACCCCCATCGTAGCCACTGATCAAAACCATATCCGCATGGGCTTTGCTTACACCGGCGGCAATGGTGCCCACGCCCACTTCCGATACCAGTTTCACGGATATGCGGGCCCGGGGGTTCACATTTTTCAAATCGAAAATCAACTGGCTCAGGTCCTCGATGGAATAAATATCATGGTGCGGCGGCGGCGAAATGAGCGTAACACCGGGGGTTGAATAACGGACCCGGGCAATCTCCAGGTTCACCTTATGACCGGGGAGCTGCCCGCCTTCGCCGGGTTTGGCCCCCTGGGCCACCTTGATCTGAATCTCCCTGGCGTTCACCAGGTACTCGGCGGTCACACCGAACCGCCCGCTGGCCACCTGCTTAATGGCGCTGGAACGGCTATCGCCGTTTTTAAGCGGCGCGTAACGGGCAGGGTCCTCACCACCCTCACCACTGTTGCTGGCGGCGTTTAAGCGATTCATGGCAATGGCAATGGCCTCATGGGCTTCACGGCTGATGGAACCGAAACTCATGGCACCGGTGACAAAGCGTTTGATAATTTCGGAAGCCGGCTCCACTTCCGCCAAGGGGACAGGCTTGGTTTCGCGAAAAGCAAACATCCCCCTCAGGGTGGACTGTTTTTCGGACTGGTCGTTGATCTCTTCGGCATACAGTGCATATAATCCGTAATCATTTTCTCTGACAGCCCGCTGAAGGTGATGGATGGCATCCGGCGACCACAGATGCCGTTCACCATCCACCCGCACCCGGAAATGCCCGCCGCTGGGCAGGATCTTGGGTGCATCGGGGGCCGGGTCGGATGCCGAATGGAATCGATCCATGGCTTCTTTTGCAATTTCATCCAGGCCGATCCCTTCCACCCTTGAATCGGTCCCCACAAAATACCGGTCCACCACACGGGTGTTGAGGCCCACCGCTTCGAACACCTGGGCGCTGCGGTAGCTTCGAAGTGTGGAAATGCCCATTTTGCTCATGATCTTGAGCAACCCTTTGCACAGGGCTTTGATGTAGTATTCGATACTCACCGCAGGGCTCAATGGCCGACCCAACGCCTTTTGGGCCGACATGGCGGCCACAGTTTCAAAAGCCAGATAGGGATTGACGGCCGTGGCACCGTAACCCAGAAGCAGTGCCATATGCATCACTTCACGGGCTTCACCGGTCTCCAGGATAAGGCCTGCGGATGTCCTGATGCCCCGGCGGACCAAATGCTGGTTCACCGCAGACACCGCCAGAAGGGACGGGATGGGCGCCATACCCTCGGGCAGATCCCGATCACTTAAAATAATCACCGAGTGACCCTTGTTAATGGCCGTTTCACTCTCCCGGCAGATCCGATCCAGGGCCGTTTCCAGCATGACGCCACCGCCCTTGGTGGGAAACCCCATTCCAACGGTTTTTGCACGGAATCCCTCCATGTTCAGATCCCTCAAACGGATCAGGTCCTCGTTGGTCAGAATGGGATGAAGCAGCTTGATCAATCGACTGCTGCGGGGGCTTTCAGTCAGAATGTTACCCGGGTTTCCAATAAAGGTCATGAGGCTCATGACCAGTTCTTCCCGGACCGGGTCAATGGGAGGATTGGTCACCTGGGCGAAAAGCTGCTTGAAGTACCCAAAGAGCAACTGATTCTTTTCGGAAAACACGGCCAGGGGGGTATCCGCCCCCATGGCGCCCACCGGCTCCTGGCCTGTGGTGGCCATGGGAGCCATGATCATCTGGAGGTCTTCGCGGGTATAACCGAACAGTTTCTGCAAAAACGGCAGCCGGGCCAAATCCGGTTTGATGGAGGCCACCTCTCCGTAAAACCCCCGCAGGGTAATCCGATTCTCGTCCACCCATCGCCGGTAGGGTTGCCGCCGGGCATTCAAGGTTTTGATTTCACCGTTTTTCAACACCCGTTTTTTGTCAAAATCCACCAGAATCATCTGACCGGGACCCAGGGCGCCTTTCTCCACCACGTCTTCGGGGGCAAATTCCAGAACGCCCGCTTCCGACCCGAAGGCGATGACCCCTTGCCGGGTGATGGTGTACCGTGCCGGCCGGAGGCCGTTTCGATCCAGCATGGCACCCACCTGACTTCCGTCGGAAAACGCCACGGCAGCCGGACCGTCCCAGGGTTCCATGAGGCCCGCATGATACTCAAAGAAACCCCGCTGGTCCGGACCCATGGGATACTTTATACCCCACGCTTCGGGAATGAGCATGAGCATGGCGTGGGACAGGGACCTGCCGGCGCTGGTCAGCAGTTCGAGGGCATTGTCCAGACAGGCGGAATCACTGCCCCGATCATCAATGACGGGGGTTAGATTTTGGATACCGGCCCCGAACAAATCGGATTCCAGAGACTGCTCTCGGGCCCGAATTAAATTCAGGTTCCCCCTGAGGGTATTGATTTCCCCGTTATGGGCCAGGTAGCGAAAGGGTTGCGCCAACTCCCAGGACGGAAAGGTGTTGGTGCTGTATCGCTGATGCACTACGGCCATGGCACTGACCATTTCCGGATCTCCAAGATCTTGATAAAAACCGGCCAGTTGTGTAGCGGTGAACAACCCTTTATACACAATGGTGCGGCAGCTCAGGCTGGGCAGGTAACAGGGATTTTCCGCATCACCTGATGCCATGGCCCGTTTCTCGATGGCCTTGCGGACCCGGTACAACTTCCGTTCCAGGGAAGCCCCTTGAAGATCTCCACCATCCACGAAACATTGGCTGATCCATGGCTGCATGGCTTTGGCCTGACCTGCAATCACGGTGTCATTTACCGGAACATCGCGCCAACCTAAGGGTTTCAGGTCTTCTGAGGCAATAGCCGCTTCAATTTCACGAACCTGTCTTTCACGCGCATGAGGCTCACGGGGCAGAAACACCATGCCCACGCCGTATTGACCAAACCGGGGGAGTGTAATGTTTAGGTCCCCGCACACCTTTTTGAAGAACAGGTCCGGCAATTGAAACAGGATGCCCGCGCCATCACCGGTGGTTTGGTCGCCACCCACGGCCCCGCGGTGCATGAGATTCCGTAAAATCCGCAGTCCGTTTTGAATGACGGCGTGATCCTTACGGCCGTCGATATTGGCCACAAACCCCACACCACAACTGTCATGTTCATATCGGCCATTATAAAGGCCCTGAGAGGGAGGATAGGCGCCTAACTTTTTTAAGTTTTTATTCTTCATATTTAATCACAACACCGCCATCAAACGGCCTCTGGCTTCCTCTATAATGTCGGGTTCATAGATCTTCTCGCCACCCGAATCCCTCACATAGAAAACACCGGTCATTTTTTCTCCGTCACTGTTGACTTTTGCCGTTCGAATGTCAAGGTCCATGGCAAAAATCACGCACGCCAGGTCATAAAGGAGTCCCAGCCTGGCGCTCGACCGAATTTCAATGAGGGTGAAAAAATCCGAGTCTTCGTTGTTGACAACGATTTTTTTCTAACCTGCGGTCCGTATGCCGCAGGCAGCTTGGCGTCCCGCTTCTCTTGAATCAAGCGATCCAGAGAAAGACGCTCATCCAAAGCATTTTGGAGGTCCTGTTGGGTTTTAGCCCAATTTTCAGTTTCATGGAAAGCGTCCGGCGGATTGGTCACCTCGTAGGTATCAAAAGCCAGGCCGTTTTTCAAAGTAAAGATGCTCGCGGACAATATATCCATGTTGTTCAGGGCTAAAACACCGGCCATCTTGCTGAATAACCCTGGTTTGTCGTAGGTCACCTGAATAATCCGGGTGACGGAAGCACTTTTCCGTTTTGCCAGTTTCCAAACGTGCTTTTTCTCCCCCAGGTTCAACGCAAGGGAGAAGTGGACGACCATGTCTTTCAAATCGGCATATTGATGGGAAAACCTGAGACCCGTTTCAGACAGAAGCCCGTTTTTCGCCAGAGCCTCCCTTTCCGAAAGAAATACTGGACCCTTTTCTGAGATCCTTTCAAAACGGCCGCCTTAAATTGCGTCCCGATCTTCTTCGCCGGTTCTAATACGCACAGCCTTTTCAATGGGAATCATGAAGATTTTGCCATCCCCGATCTCGCCGGTGTAGGCTTTTTCCTTGATGGCTTCCACCACCTGAGGCGCCAACTCTGCAGGCACCACCACTTCAATTCTTATTTTAGGCAGGAAATCAACAACATATTCAGCACCACGATAGATTTCCTTGTGTCCTTTCTGCCGACCGAAGCCTTTGACTTCGCTCATGGTAATCCCGCTCACGCCCAGTTTGAGGATTGCGTCTTTTACCTCGTCAAGTTTAAACGGCTTTATAATGGCCTCAATCTTTTTCATACTGTACAGTCTCCTTGCTCCTCCAAACCGTCTTTTGAAAGATCAACGGCCTGAATGGGTACCATTGATCACCACCCGGGGACGACCCACGGCATTAATCAGCGGCCGGCCTGCGGCATTTCCCATCACATAGACCTCGCCCCCTTTGGCGCCGTACATGAATGTCTGGCCTGCGTCCCCATAAATCACCATTTTGCCGGCTTTCAGGGACATTCTGACAATAAAAAAGCGCCAATTTGCGCCTCTTCGCGTTTATCATTTCCTGGATGAATCCTTTCTTTCTTGGTTTGGTGATGGTTGTCAGCCGTTAGCCAATGGCTAACGGCCTTTAACCGCATTACAGGGTGGAGAGATACTTATCCAGTTCATACTGGCTCACATGGGTTCGGTAGGAATCCCATTCGATCCGTTTGTTTTCAATGAATTTATTGAACACATGGTCCCCCAGCACATCCCTCACCATTTCACTCTTTTCCGTGGCCAGGAGGGCGGCATACAGGGTTCCGGGAAGATCGGTGATCCCGTGGGCTTTTCTTTCGGCCGGATTCATCTCAAAGATGTCTTCTTCCACGGGTGCCGCCAGTTCATATTTATTCTCAATCCCTTTGAGGCCCGCCCCCAGCATCACCGCAAAGGCCAGATACGGGTTGCAGGTCGGATCAGGGGACCTGAATTCAATGCGGGTGGCATTTTCCTTGCCCGGTTTGTACATGGGAACACGAATCATGGCAGAACGATTCCGCCGGGCCCAGGATACATAAACCGGCGCTTCATAACCGGGCACCAATCGTTTGTAGGAATTGACCCACTGATTGCAAATAGCCGTTATTTCAGGTGCATGGCGCATCAATCCGGCAATATACTGTTTGGCAATGGTGGATAGGTTGAAGTTATCCGATGCATCATAAAAGGCATTCTTATCCTTCAGGAAAAGGGACTGGTGCACATGCATGCCGCTTCCGTTTTCCCCGAAAATGGGTTTGGGCATGAAGGTGGCGTAAACGCCGTTTTGGCGGGCGATCTCTTTGACCACCATGCGATATGTCATCATGTTGTCCGCCATGCGCAACGCCTCATTATATCGGAGGTCGATCTCGTGCTGACTGGGCGCCACCTCGTGGTGGCTGTATTCCACCTGAATCCCCATGTCCTGAAGGGCAAAGATGGTATCACGCCGCAACGAGCTTCCCATGTCCACGGGACGGGAATCAAAGTACCCTCCTTTGTCCAGCACTTCCGTGCCCTTGTCGTCCTTAAAATAAAAATACTCCGCTTCGGGACCCACATAAAAGGTGTATCCTTTTTCAGCAATTTTCTTGAGAAGCTTTTTGAGCACATACCTGGGATCCGCCTCATAGGGGGTTCCGTCCGGATGCAGGACATCGCAGAACATGCGGGCCACGGGTCGGTCGCCGCTTCGCCAGGGGACCAGTTGAAAAGTGGTGGGATCCGGTTTTGCAATCATGTCGCTTTCCTCAATTCGCGCAAAACCCTCAATGGAAGAGCCGTCAAACCCCATCCCTTCGGTCATGCCCTCTTCCAGTTCTGAAGGGGTAATGGCAAAGCTTTTCAAGACCCCCAGCACATCGGTAAACCAGAATTGCACAAAGCTAATATCCATATCCTTTACAATCTTTCTCACATCATCAAATGACTGACAGTTCATCTTATTTCCTCCTTGCTTAAAAACGGTTATCGGTTGCCGGTTTACGGTTTCCCGGTTGACTGTCTAAAGGTTTTAACCAAAATTCGAAAGGAGATAGTGCAATTGCGGTGCCAAAAATCCATCCTTATAGAAACAGAAGGAATGGAATTCAGGAAAAATATTATCACTAAAACCGATTTCATCAATGGTATTAATATGTTTGGTTTAAAATTGTTTACGAGGAAAACAGCATCCGTTCACGGTTTTCTAACCATGAACGGATCGCCATGAACCATAAACCATTGCAAAATACATTTATGTCGATTCTTCAGTCAGAAATCTACAAAAATGTATCTGATATCAGGGGCACTTCCGGATAACGCTCTTTACCGGATTACGGGGTTTATGGATGCCTTTCAAGAAATTTAGCACAGTAATTAACAGGGAACAACAGGGAATCCACGGCCGGCATGGGGCTCGAAAAATTCAGAACGGGTGACAATGGTACACATATTGCTGCTTCTGCAATTCAAAACTTGAAGGAGAAGCAGCAATATAGTTTATGGAAATGATATCTGCATTTGAAGAACTCAAGAAATCAAGAAAGCAATTGCTCTCTATCTTGCCCACGTGTCGAACCATGGGCAATTTTCAGACGCATCATACAGCAAATATGGATCAGTATTTCCGTGCAAGCCTCCAGGAAAGCCAAACGGATCACCATCTTTTCTCCGGAAAGACCCCATTTGCTTTTTTAGCAGTGGGCGGTTACGGCAGGGGGGAGCTTTCGCTTCATTCGGATATTGACGTCCTGATCCTGTTTGGCCAAAAAATACCGGGTTCGGCCAAAGGGTTGACGGAGGAGATTTTTTATCCTCTGTGGGACCTGGGCCTCGATCTTGGATATGGAACACGCACCATCAAAGATTGCGTAAAGCTTTCCAGGGATGATTTTGAAGTTCTTACCGCCATGATGGATGCCCGCTTTTTATGCGGCGATTCCCCGCTGTTCCTTGATCTGATGGAAAGCCTTCAAAAAAAGGTGACCTCAAAAAGAAAAACCGCCTTCGGGCGATGGTTGGAAAACTTATATCAGATCAGAATGGATATGAAGGGTGATGCCAGCATTGTATTGGAACCCGACCTGAAAGACGGTATCGGGGGGCTGAGGGACTATCATTACATCCTCTGGTTGGCCAAGGCGTTTTTTAACCTGGTAGAGCCAAGAGACCTGGAGTATACGGGTAAACTCTCCCATAATGAATACAAGGCATTGAAAGATCGCCTGGATTTCATCTGGCTTGTTCGAAATCATCTGCACCAGTTATCCGGGCGGAGAAATGACCGGCTGACCTTCGAATACCAGGAAAAGATCGCCTTGAGATTGGGCTACCAGGATTGCAAGGATCTGTTGGCGGTGGAGCAATTCATGGGAGATCTTCACGCGTCCATGGCTGCCGTCAAAGCCTTGAACCGCACCTTTATCAAGACCCATCTTCCAAAAGGGCGAGGCCCGTGGAAAAGCGCCGAAGCGCCGGACGTTGTTAAGGGCTTTCATACTTACCAGGGAGAAATAGGATTCGATTCAGCGACGGTCATTCTTTCTGATCCTCTCATGCTGATGACCGTATTCGAACAGGGTTCGCAAACAGGTTATCCTCTTTCCATGGAGGCACGTAGACTGATTTCGGAGTTTCTGCCCTTCGTAGATGATAATTTCAGGAGATCGAAACAAACGGCAGGGGATTTCCTCAAAATCATAAATGGCAACCACACATTTGATGTTCTGATCCAGATGCAGGAGATTGGTTTTTTATCGTCTTTTGTCCCCGAATTTGGAAAAATCGAAAACCGGGTTCAATTTGATGCCTACCATACGTTTCCGGTCGGGAGACATTCCCTTGAAACCATCAGACGCCTCAAAGCCATCCACACACAGAAGGAAATGCTCCTCCTTGATATATTCCTGGAACTCCCCGACCCCGAGCCGCTTTTTTTAGCAGCGCTGTTCCATGATATCGGCAAGGTGGGCCCGAAACATGCTGCAAGAGGGGCGGAGATAGCCCGTAAAATTTTGGAGCGCATGTATTACCCCGGAGAAGCAACTGAAGACGTTCTTTTCTTGATCAAACACCATCTCCTCTTGGTGGAGACCGCCACACGAAGGGATCTCAATGATGAAAAGTCGGTTGTACAATGTGCCCGCATTGTCGGCCATCTTGATAAGCTCCGAATGCTTTACCTGCTCACGTGGGCCGATTCCATGGCAACCGGCCCAGGCGCCTGGAACGATTGGATTGCCAATCTGGTTCAGGAGCTCTTTTTCAAAGTTCTCAATATCCTTGTAAAAGGAGAGCTGGCAACCGTCGACGCCTCTAAAAAGGTTCAACAAACCATGGATCAGACCCGTCAAAAAATGCTTGTGCAAAATGAGGGCATAGATCCGGATCCCTTTCTCGAGGTCATGTCGCCAAGGTATCTTCTGAACCGTACGCATTGGGATATTGTTCGCCATATTGCAATGGCCCGGAGCATGAGCGAAGCGTTGAGGAAGGATGCAGGAAATGCCTTCTCCTTTGAAGCCAGGGAGAACCCTGCGGAGGATTGCTATGAAATAACGGTCTTAACCAAAGACAGACCCGGGCTGTTCGCGGATATGGCCGGCGTTCTGGCCCTGAACAGCGTCAATATCCTCTCCGCCGATATTTATACCTGGAGAGATGGGACCGCCGTGGATATCTTTAAGGCAACCGAACCCCTCGACCCCATTGATCCGGATAGAATCTGGCAGAAAGTGAGATCCGACCTAAAGGGTACTTTCGAAGGCAAGCTTTCCCTGGCCGGTCTTCTTGGACAGAAAGGAACGTCATCCGTTCTCTCCAATCATGAAAAACCCTCCCGGCCCCCTCAGATCGTCATGGATAACAGGGCTTCTGATTTTTTCACTTTGATCGAAGTATTCGCAGATGACAGGGCGGGGTTCCTCTACCTGATCACAAAAACACTTTTTGATCTCCGCCTGGACATCCGCATTGCCAAGATCGCCACAAAGGGCGATCAGATAGCGGATGTCTTTTACGTACGTGATCTTGAAGGGCAAAAGATTGAAGATGAAGCGCGTCTGAAAGAGATCGAAGGGGCGTTACGCCATCAACTGATTCAGGAATGAGACACTGCGGGAATTCCAATGATTTGATGTCTGGCCCAGGTTCTGCTAACGCGGCATAGCCGCAGTTATCAGTTGTCAGATCTTATTTTCAAAACAGAAGGGATCGATCGGCATTCAGAAGCCTCCTTCAGAGAATTGAGAATAGATTATTACCAGCAGGCTTTTACTGACAACTGATAACTGACAACTTTCTTGTTTTCTGTGACAGAAGACAAGGTGATAAGGTACTGATTTCGCTATAATCGACCGACCAATTCTTTTCTCGAAGCCTGTTGTCAATGCATTTAAATCATTCGAATAAATAATATTTTCGGTTCATCTGACTAATCGAGTCAGCCTCAAATGGATTTGGTTAAATGAATGCACTCACATTTGCAGGGAGCCGAACTTCTTGTTCCATAATTATTCATACTATGTTGACTGAAGGCCGTTCATTTACATTGTTCAGAATATCAACTATATTAAAATAACAGAATTTGCCAAGAGGCCACTTCATAAGGTATCGGTATGTTTCCAGGGATGCCTTGGTTCCAGGGAATTTTTTTCAGAATAGTCATTCTGTGAAGCGGTTCTAGATGGAGGATTGTAATGGAAAATAGAATGGTGGTATTTGTGGCATGCATATTTTGCCTGATGGCAGTCGAATCCAATGCCGAGTTTCGGATCACGCCCGGTGGAATCCCATCTTCCGATGATGCGTCATCGGTTCACCTCAGCGGCAGCTTCAGCACAGGCTATTACGTTCCGTTCAATCCGGCCGGTGCCGTGGTTAGCGGAAACAACACGCACAATGGTTCAAACTTCTCCTTCGGTGGGTACTTTGCATCTGCCGGCACCGATGGCACGGGGGTTTACGGGTCGGCCTCAAACACCGGAAGTTGTGGCAACTACGGTGGTTACTTTACCGCCGCCGGCAGCACCGGCACGGGGGTTTACGGAAGTGGGAGCGGCAGTGAAGGCACTGGGGTTTACGGGTTGGCTGCAAACAGTGGAGATGCTGCCAACTACGGCGGGCATTTTGTGGCCAACGGCACCATGGGTACGGGGGTTTATGGCAAGGTTGAGAGCCAAGGCCAAATACTCTTTATTAATTTTGGCCTACCGGAATCTTTTCCCAACATAGAGTGCCCCTCATGACCAAACAGAAAAGTCCTGTAAAAAATAAAAAGCCCTTTATTATTTCCTGCGGGGTGATGGAAAAGGAGATAAAGCAGCTCTTAGGGAGAGGCAAGCTCGATGCGGATGTTGTTTTCCTAAATAAATACCTCCATATTGATTACGAAAAGCTTCGTCAAGTGCTGAAAGCATCTTTAATAAAGCACCAGGACAAAAATCCGGTGGTGATTTACGGTGATGTATGCCTGGGGTTCAACGGCGAGATGAAAAAACTGGTTGAGGAATGCGGAGCTACCAAGGTGGACGCCCTTAACTGTATAGATTGCATGCTGGGCGGCTCCGGAAGGCTACTTGAAATAGACCCGGATCATATTTTCTTGTTCCTCACCCCGGCCTTTATAGAATGGTTCGAGGACATGAAATGCGGAACCATAGAAGAGACCAGAAAGAAGTTCAGTATGCTCAGAGGAATTATCTCAGTGGATTCCATGGGAGACCTCGATACTTTTAAAGACCGCATTGACCATATCAGCGAACAAACCGGTCTGCCTGTGCTGGAGCACAAGAGCACTGGTTTGGACGGGCTTAAATCAGTAATCCTTAAAGCCCTGGAGGAACCGCAGTTATGAATCCCTTTTGACCCTTGCCACCATGCAGCGGAAAACTACCCCGGATTCGCCTCCAGGAAGTTCAGGCGAATTATAAAGCGCTCCGGGATATGGCCGCAATCGCGCTCCTCAATTTAGAGCTAGGTTGCGGGTTCGGAGTCTCGGGCTGAATATATGCCGGACGTTTAAATCCCATAAACCATCTTCTTGGTATTCCTTGCAAGAAATGAGGGTTTGCCCCATCGAAACTGATTTGAAACGGTAGGCCATGGATTTGGAGACGATATGGCGGAAAATGATCCTTTAATCTATCGCGAAGAAAATGGCATAACGACCATTGAAATCAACCGACCGGAAAAGAAAAATGCCATCGGTTTCGAGTGTTGGGAATTATTCGACAGGTATTTTTCTGACTTAAAATCCAATCAGCGGATTCGAGCGTTAGTGATAACCGGTCATCCTACAGACATTTTCTCGGCAGGCGTTGACGTCACGCCATCCGATAAGTTCATAATGGACATGTTCCAAGGCGTCCAGAATCAGGACATAGAAAAACTGATTGCGGGGTTTGCTAATATCCAAAGCATTCTTACAAAACTCGCCCATCTTGCCTTCCCAACAATCGCAGCTATCAATGGGATATGTTACAGCGGAGCCGCAGAACTCGCATTGGCCTGCGATATCAGGGTAGCAAAAGAAGGGTCCGTAATCTGTTTTCAGGAAACGCGCCTGGGCCTGATACCGGATTTAGGAGGTACGGTGCGGCTTGGGAAATTGGTTGGGCCTGGGCGTGCAAAAGATCTTATTTTTTCTGCACGAAAGATTGGTGCCTCTGAAGCGAAACAGCTCGGGTTTGTAAACCATGTCTTTCCGAAAGAAAATTTTCGGTCCCATGTAACCGAATATGTAAAAAGCATAACGGCAAATGGCCCAATGGCCATGCGAATTGTTAAAGAAATCATCGATTCAACTATTTCAATGGATGAGGATCAGGCCCTTACTTTCGAGAGGGAAAGAGCGGCAGCAAATGTCCTCAGTGGTCAATGCATCGAAGGCATAACTGCCTTTCTGGGAAAAAAATCACCGAAATGGACTGTGAAAGCGGGGTCCGGATGATATCGTCTTAACTTTAGCCACAACAGCCCGAAATACCGCTTCTTATGCGGATGAATCCAATCATTGTTCTGTGCAAGGAGGAACAATATGAAAGAGATCCTAAAGCCCGGCATTGAACATTCCTTCACGTTCAGCATCGATGAATCAAAGTTAGTCCCGGCCCTCTACCCTGAATCAGATGAATTCAAGGTAATGCCTAACGTCTTTGCCACTGGCTTCATGGTCGGCTTAATCGAATGGACGTGTATTCAGGCCCTGAACCCCTATCTTGACTGGCCGGAAGAGCAAACCGTTGGCACTCACATTGATGTGAACCATGTTGCCGCGACACCGCCGGGGCTGGAAGTTACTGCCAGGGTCAAACTTGTGGAGGTTGATGGCAGAAAACTGGTTTTTGAGGTGGAAGCCCATGATGGCATCGACCTCATAACTCGCGGAAAACATGAACGCTTTATCATTGACAAGGGGAAGTTCGATCTCAAGTTGCAAGAGAAATCAATGGCAAAAAGCGCATAACAATAGCATGGAACAAACGGACTGGTTGCTGGGTGTATCTGACAAATATCGCGAAACCCCGACCTTTTCCAAGACCAAAACTCTCTTCACCAATGAAATGCTTGAAAACCCATTTTTTTCTTGACACGAACCAGATTTTGACCTTAAATGTAATGTAGGTTTTCTTATGTAAATATTCCTACCAATTTCTCAACCTCTATCCAGGAGGTTTGTCATGAAAAATTACCTCAATATGTGCATGTCCTGCTCCTGATAGGCATAGTTTGCCTGTTGGGAGCCCAAATCTTTTCTATACAAAACCAAACCCATCGTGAGATGAGGACGGAAAGCTACGGGTCTTAATAACCTCCCCGTTGAGCCTCTTTAAAAGCATTTGCTTTTGAAAGATGGCCGAGCTGCCGATTGTGACATGGTAATGGTCACTTAAAGCAGTTCGGCTCTTTTTGAGATTTGCGTGGATATTGTTGAAAGACTCATCTTGTGATCTTTTATCCATGCAAGGGGGTTACCCTTGGGGTTACCCGGATTTCCTTGGACAGAGTTTTTAGAGTTTTTGAAGGAGAAAAGAAAATAAATTCAAAGACAAGGAGTTTTTCATGCTAAAGATATCCGTCCATACACCGAACTACAGTGCTGTTTATGCAAGAGACTACGACCAGACGGCTTTGTTCTACAGCCTTGTTGAAATGAAACTGGCAAGCCTGTTGAGCTTTGTAATTGACCTTGTCAAAGTCGAAAATGCCACACCGGAATTATACCAAAAAATATCCGTCATCAAAAACGACCAGATACTGCTGGTAAAGGAGGCACAGGAAAATGAAGCCGGCGACCTGATCCGCTATGTGTATAA
>JAERTK010000239.1 GCA_016844935.1 Desulfobacteraceae bacterium
AGATGCCCCATTCCCCTTCCTTTTCCAGGCGTTTCCCCCCCAGAAAAGCACCCAGTATGGACACTTCCGGCAAGCGGCTGTTCTCCTTGAGAATCACGCGCATGCCGTTTTTGAGGGTAATCATTTCAGTGGCATTATCGACCTTGGCAGACCGTGCGTTCCGGGGTTCCGTTTCAATTGGGGGATTTTTGAAAAGGGCCATCATCCGATCCGTTTCCAGATGGATCTTTTCACCTTCCGGCGCCATGAGGCCGATGGAGAGGTTTTCCGGTCGCAGATAGGTTTGTGAAACACGGAGGACCTCTTCGGCGGTCACCTGCTTGATATTCGACAGATAGGTGTCCGCGTGATACATGTCTCCGGTCATGGTCTGGAAAAACCCCAGGGTCCGTGCCTGGCCCGCCATGTCCTCCATTTCAAAAACAAAGGCGGCTTCAGCCATGGTTTTGGCTTTTCGGACTTCTTCGGGGGTTACAGGCGCATGGGTCACCTTGAAAATTTCTTTCGCAATGGCCGCAAGGACCGAGTCAAGGTTTTTTGGATGAAGGGTCGCATCCACGGAGAAAAGGCTGGGGTCCGCCAGAGGATAAGCTCCGGCACTCACATGGTAAACCAGGTTGGCATCCATCTTAAGCCCCCGGTAAAGCCGTGAGCTTTTGCCCTCACCCAGAACCACTTCCAGCACATCCAAGGCATAAATATCTTCATGGGTAAGGGCGGGAATATGCCAGCACAGATCCAGATAGACTTGCTGGACCCGGGCATTTTTAACGGTTTTTCTCAATTCCGTTTGAGGCGGTTCCACGGGCCGGGTAGGTTCGGCTCCGGTTCTTTTGGGAAAATGCTGAACCAGCTTTTTGATGGATTCAAGGGCCTTCTCCGTTTCAAAGTCCCCCACCGCAACCAGAACCATGTTCCGGGGGGTGTACCATTTGTCCATGTACTTCAATATCATTTCCCGGTCAAAGGAGCGGATAGTGTTTTCATAGCCGATAATGGGTCTGCCGTAGGGGTGTTTTTGGTAACTTAGAGCCATCATGGCCCAGCTGAGCTGGTTTTCGGGAATATCCAACGAACGTCGATACTCCTCAAGAACCACCTCTTTTTCCTTTTTCAATTCCGCCGCGTCAAAAAGGGAATGCTGAACCGCATCGAGGAGCACATCCAGCGCCGTATCAAATCGGGTGCTGTCGATTTCCACATAATAGACCGTGCGGTCAAAAGAGGTATACGCATTGATTCGACCGCCTGATGTCTCGATGGTTCGCGCAATTTCACCGGTATTTTTGCTGGGTGTACCCTTAAAAATCATATGTTCGATCTGATGGGTCAGACCGGCCTCTTCGGCCGTTTCATTGGCGCTTCCCGTTTTAACCCAAATCTGCACCGCGGCCACGGGGGCGCTGTGATCTTCTTTAAGGATGACGGTGAGACCGTTTTCGAGGGTGACTCTTTCGGCACCTTCAGTGACGGATGCCGCATGACCATGGGTCATAAAAATCACGTTGAGTGTGCCCCACAGTAACAGAAAAGAAGCTGTAAATATAAAATGAATCGCCGCTCTTTTTTTATTAAAGACTTTCAAGGTATTAGCCCCCATGTTGTCGATTTTAGCAGATGTTGCATTTCTTTTCGCTTGACACACAATATGTGGTAGATGTAAGAAAAGAACCTTGTGAGACGGGTTGTTTGCTCACACAATAAAATCCGTCGTTTGATTTTCGTTTACGGATTGCAACCGCAACAAAAACTATAAACATGAACAGGAGAATGTCCATGGGTGAGCAAAGCAAGATTGTCTTTAACGAAGGAGAAGCTTTTGATCTGGGCTCTTACAGCTGGGATGACCATCGATTTTCCGATCTTCTGGCCAAGGAAAATGCCATTCACCCGGATCAGGCCATGGACGTCAGTCGGTTCCTGAGAAAAGAAATCGCTAAACTGGAACTTCAGACCATCACCACGCCCATCATTGAACATATGATCGAAGCCAAACTGCGCGATTTCGGGCTTTCCAAAACGTCTCCGGTACGATTGGACAAGTCTTTTTTTATCAAACAAGGGCTGGATTTATCCGAGAATGCGGTTCAAGTTTTGGAAAGGCGATACCTCAAACGGGACCGGGAAGGACGAATCATTGAAAGCCCGGAACAGATGTTTGCCCGCGTGGCACACCATATTGCCCAGGCCGAGAAGCGTTACGGCGGGGAAGATCGCATTAAAACCGTTGAAGCCTCTTTTTACCGGTTGATGACGGAATTTAAATTTCTGCCCAATTCTCCCACCCTCATGAACGCCGGCCGTGAACTGGGTCAACTGGCAGCCTGTTTTGTGCTTCCCATTGAAGACAGCATGGACGGAATTTTTGATTCCCTCAAAAACGCGGCCCTCATCCATAAGTCCGGTGGAGGCACCGGATTCTCCTTTTCCCGTTTAAGACCCAAGAAAAGCCGTGTGGGCACCACGGGCGGCGTTGCTTCAGGACCCGTCTCCTTCATGAAAATTTTTAATACGGCCACGGAACAGGTCAAACAGGGCGGAACCCGAAGGGGAGCCAACATGGCCATTTTAAGGGTTGATCACCCGGATATCCTGGAATTCATTCACTGCAAACAGAAAAATGAAGACCTGAACAACTTTAATATTTCCGTGGGCGTCACAGACGCTTTTATGGAAAGCGTCAAGGCGGATACGGGCTACGATCTCATTGATCCCCGGGATGGCGGAAAGACCGGTCAATTGAAGGCAAAGGAAGTCTATGGCGCCCTGATTCATCGGGCTTGGGAAAATGGGGATCCGGGCATCGTGTTTCTGGATAAGGTCAATCAGGATAATCCCACACCGGGCCTGGGTGAAATTGAGAGCACAAATCCCTGTGGCGAGCAACCCCTTCTGCCCATGGAGGCATGTAATCTGGGCTCCATCAACCTGGCGCGGTTCGTCATTGAAACCGATGAGGGGCCGGCTGTTGATTACACCGAACTCAAGAAGGTGGTCTGGGAGAGTGTTCATTTTCTCGACAATACCATCGACATGAGTCAGTATCCCCTGCCTGAAATCGGCGATATGGTGAGGGGAAATCGTAAAATTGGACTGGGGATTATGGGGTTCGCCGATCTACTGTATCAGCTCCGAATCCCCTATGATTCCGAAAAAGCGCTTGAAACGGCCGAGGCTGTCATGGCCTTTGTTCAGGAAGAATCCCACCAGGCCTCCCGGAAGCTGGCGGAAGAGCGGGGCGTTTTCGGCAATTTTGACAAAAGCGTTTTTAAAGGCCAAAAAAAGTGCTCCTATCGGAACGCCACAACCACCACCATTGCACCCACCGGAACATTAAGTATCATCGCCGGATGTTCCAGCGGTATCGAACCGCTGTTCGCCCTTAGTTTTGCCAGAAACGTGATGGATAATGATCGACTGGTGGAAAGCAATCCCCACTTTGAAAAAAGGGCAAAAGAAAAAGGGTATTTCAGTTCGGAATTGATGGATGTGGTCGCGCAAAAAGGGACCATCGGAGGGATTGAAGAGATTCCCGAAAAAGACCGGGCTGTTTTCGTAACCGCCCACGACATCGTACCTGAGTGGCATCTCCGCATGCAGGCGGCCTTTCAAAAATATACGGACAACGCGGTTTCCAAAACCGTCAACCTGCCGGGGGACGCAACGGTTGATGATGTTCGAAAGGTCTATGATCTGGCTTATGCATTATCCTGCAAGGGTGTTACCATATACCGGGACGGCAGTAAGGAAAATCAGGTCCTCTCATTTACGGACAAGGAGAAACAGCCCCATGGCCGCTTCATGACCGCCGTGGAAGAAAGGCCCGAAACCCTCCTAGGATTCACCACCAAAATGACCACGGGCTATGGTGCTCTTTATGTGACGGTGACCGAATTTGAAGACCGGCCCTTTGAAGTGTTTGCCACCATCGGAAAATCGGGCCGATCCACCACCGCAAAAACCGAAGCCATCGGCAGGTTGGTTTCCCTGGCACTTCGGTCCGGTGTTAATGTGAAAAAAATCGTGGACCAACTCAAGGGGATCGGCGGTGAACACCCCATTTTTCAAAAGGACGGCCTCGTTCTGTCCATCCCTGATGCCATCAGCCGGGTGCTTGAAAAAAGGTACCTGCAGGATCAGTCTGCATCCATGCGAGGCAAAAATGAAAAAAGCCTCCTAGGGGAAACCTGCCCCGAATGCGGCCAGACCATCAGTTTTGAGGAAGGCTGTATGACCTGCCATTTTTGTGGATTTACCAAGTGTGGTTGATGCGTATAAGGGATAAACCTTAAATAGCAAGCGTTTCAATGAGCGCGGCAAACATAGCAGCCATAGAAATAATCAGGTCATATCCGTCTCCTTGTGGTTTTTGCACGAAAAGTTCTGTTTCAGGGCTATCTGAACTAGCAAGGCTTGTGTATTCTTCAATGGTTTTGACCAGACCGATGTGTGGTTGGAAAGTATATTGTGACCTTTTGGCCTTCGGCGGTGTATAAGGGGTGCTAACTTACAAAATTCTTGAAGGGCGAAGACGTCAAAGTGAGGATAAAGACCGGCCGCATCCGGAAAGGATGCTCCTTTGTATGACTAATCGTAAACGTGTGAGACACTGCTGGGAGGAAGTCAATGAAAGCTCTGAAAAGATGTATTGTCTCCATTTTCTTTTTGTCGTTTCTTTTCATACCTCTTTTTACATCTCTTTCTTCTGCACTGGCTAAGCAGCAGATCAGTTCAACTTTTATTCAAATATACCGAAGCCATCATGAGTGGCGTCATTCACAATGGGAGGCGTTGTTTGATGAATTCGAATCGACTCACATAAGAGAATTGATTATTCAGTACAGTGTTTACAATAATTTTGCTCATTTCCCGACCGATGATTTCGAGACTACGGATACCCCTCCATTGGAAAAGATTCTGGCGATTGCCGAGGCACGCGGCATTAAGGTCCTCGTAGGTTTGAATTTTGATGAGGATTATTGGAATTTTCTTTGGGATGAGGATGTTCAACTGGCCGGTTTCTTGAATGAGTCGTACGTGAAATCCATGCTTGTTGCAAATCAAATAAACGAAATCGCGCAACACTATAAAAGCTTTAAAGGTTGGTATATCTCAGAAGAATTTGAAGAACGCATGTGGAATTATTATAATCGCCTGGATATGATCATTTCTTATCTTCATGATTTGTCACGTGATTTGAAAGACCTGACCCCTGCTGCTTCCGTTGCCTTGTCCACATATATTTGCTCACCGCCACCGGCGCAAGTTTACTATCAGACCATGGGTCAGGTGTTGACCGATACGGATATTACCGATTTGTATTTTCAGGATGGCATTGGCACCGGATACGTTCCACGAAAGGCTCTTTTTGATTACATTGTTGCGCTTAAAAATGCTTCGGTCGAAAATGACTGCTTTTTCCACGTTGTTGTTGAACTTTTTGATGATAGCTATTTTCCAGCGTCAATTGACCGCGTAATCTGGCAAATCCAAATTGCCGATCAAGTGCAGCCTACAAGTATTTGCTCATTCGCAACCCCTCATTACATGAGTCGCTTCGGGCGGCCCGGTGCTGAGGCATTGCTAGCCAATTATTTGAAATGGTTGGAAACCCAACCGTCCCAATCCGGACCCTTACGCCGGGACAATTTACCGGAAGATATTAGTGAGGGGCTTTTACAGGTTCTTTTCCAACCGGGTTAAAAAAATGCCGACGGTAGTACTCTGAAAGCTGTGCATTTCCATCCAGCCAGTATCGAAGAGAGAAAAGGGTCAGCCTTTTTCCCATGAAATTCTTGTGGACAACGGCAATCCGTTCGTTGAACTCTTTCGACTCAATGGTTTTTCCCCTAAAGGCGGGACCGGGCAGTTCATCGTTAAAAAGTTCCATAATCCAGCACAATCGATCGAACTCACCGGCAGTACGCAGAAGAGACTCATGATATCTTCGAGTGGTCGAGATATCCATTCGTCCTCCCAACCCATCCTGGACCAGCATGAAGGCGTCGGTTCCTTCAAGGAGTTGCCGGCAGAACTGGGCGAAGGCTCCAGGGGAGAGTGCGCCGCTGAAAAAGCTGGAAAAAGCGACGGGTTTCTGTTGCCCCAAGGATTTGAGGGCTTGGCCCATTAAGTGCATGTGGGTGATCAACAATTTCGTTCTGGCGGCGGGCTGCCAGTTAAGATCGTCGACTTCTTCGGGAAGGTACCATCCTTGAAAAGCAGCGTGTTTTCCGTAACGGGCGTGAAATTCCACTGCTATGCGAAATGTTTTTTCGCGCAGCTTGAAAAGATAGTTGTTAAGTTTAGCTGTTGAGAGGTTGAGGGAATGGAAATACTCGGGATCACTGAACAGTCCGATGTAAATGCCGATCCCCCGGGTCGCGGCAGCGTCCAGGAGCACTTGAATGAAAGGTCCGTCTTTCTTGAGGTGAGCATTTAGGAAATCGGTTTCGCCATGCCGGAGCCATTGAAGGTAAAGGGTATCCAGGCCATCCTTATGCAATCTGGCCATGCGCCGCTCCCAGTCCGACCGGGTCAGGGACAGGTCAGCCTTCCAGGGCTGGTAAAAAATTCCCTTGACCGGGCCGTTCCGCCCTGTCAATTCTCCTGCTTCGCACAAGGTAGCGGCCATTACCATCATCCCCACAAGACCGTATTTAAAAGCGCATTTCATATTTCAACCGAACCGTATGCTTATCCGGGCTGCTGCCCGCCAATTGTTGCCTTCCCTCGAGTGTGATACGGGTCAGGAGACGATGGGCGTGGTAACGATCTTCAAAGCCCCATATGGCAAGGGTAACCCCGATGCCGGCATCAATCCAGGTGTTCCCGTTGCTGTCAACGGCACCGCCGGTCAAGTAGGGTACGAGGGCCCAGGCATCCCTCACTTTATAGGCTCTGCCCCATTGCAGGTTGGAGGTCAGGAAATGCTGGCCGCTTTCAATCATGTAAGCCGCATCCAGGTAGAGATCGTAGTACATCCACGCATTCTCTCCGGGATGCCAGTAGGTCCCCTCATTGAAAGAACCGCTGGCGCGAAACATCACGTCGTCCCGGGTGTCGCTTCCCAATCCGAAAATTCGTTCCATGGAGAAATGTACATCATAATTGCCCAGGGGTTTGACGCTGAAACCGAGCCCTGCCTGGGTCAATGGTTTTTCAATCGCCAGGGAGCGATTCTTGTTGGTCCACAGCAATCGTCCATACACCGAAACATCGGTGTTCAGGGGCCCGAGGCTCTGGAGCACGCGGTAGTCCCCGGAAAGGACACCGAAACCCGAATAGCTGCTGTTGGGGATAAGACTCGGTTGGGGTTCAAAATGACTGTTGTCCAGACGGACGACCTCAGCAAAGTCGAAATGCCAGCGCTGATTGATGTTATTAATGGTCTGTTTGATGCGGTAGACTTCATCAGCGGTTTTGGGATCCTTTTTCGCGGGGTCGTCCGCATAGTAATCGATGACATGCTTGAAGGTATCCGTGGCCGCCGGGTAGTTGCCGGTTTTCATCTCGGCGTAGCCGAGCCCTTTATACAGGGCGATGTTATCAGGTTCCAATAAAATGGCTTCCCTGAAAGCCGCGGCGGCTTCTTCCGGTTTTCCGGTTTCCCATAAAAGATATGCCAGAGAACTTCGATAACTGCCGTTATCAGGGGCCAGAAGCGCTGCTTCCTGAAAGGCCTTTATGGCCGATGGTTTTTTTCCCTGCCGGATATAGTTGTAGCCCAACTGGGCCCAGGTTTGTGCCGTCTCCCACTGGGAAAGGGATTTACGGTAAGCATCGGCCGCTGCTTTTACGTCACCCATTTCATCGGCCACAAGCCCTTTGAGCGACCAGAATTCCGCCTTCTTTTTGCGGGGAAAATGCGTCGGAGCGATCCTTCTTAAAAGTGCATGGGCCTCTTTTGTCTCCTTTTGATCATAATAGAATCGTGCCGTTTTCAGCGCAAGTTCGGGGTCGAATTTCTGCTCAAGAGCTGCTTTCCACTGGAGAAGGGCTTTTTGTTTTTCGCCGATCTCCATATAGAGGGTTCCCAGTCCGATTTGAAAGCCGCGGGTCACAATGCCGGGGTCAATTTTTGCCGCTCCGTTTAAAAAGCCGATGGCTCGTTTCGGTTCATTCAGTTTTTGAGAGCAGTAACCGGCAATCAGGCGCCCTTGTAGGGACTTCGGGGCTTGGGCAATCACCCTTTGCGCCAGAAGAAGCGCTTCTTTGTACATGGCCAGTTCGTAGGCCAGTGAGGCCAGGCGCTCCAGCTGTTCCGAGTTGAGTGTCTTCTCCCGGGCCAGTTCCCGTAACATGGATCTGGCGCGATCCTCATTATGGGCCCTCTGCTCCAGCTGGATGAGGCCGATGGTGAGTTCAAAACGGTGGTTTTCCGATATGCCCTGGAAAGGATAGGCGGCTTCCAGTGCCTTGCTTTTTTCTTTCAGGTGGTGTCCTTGAAAAAGCTCAGCGGGAAGCCGCGGATCTCTCTTTTCTTCGCCCTGGGATTTTTTAGATCTCAGTTCATGCAGCATCACCTTGAGATAGAGTGGCCATTCTTTTTCTTTTTGCAGCAGATAGAGCAGATGGTGTGAGAGTTTCAGCCGTTCTGCTTCGGTTCCCTTGAAGTGTTCCCATAATGGGTAGAGCTCGCCAATGGCATTTTTGTAGTCGTTTTCTTTTTCATAGAGGCGCACCAGTTCCATATGGGACGCTTCTGTACCAACCTCATTTATCTCCGCTTTAAGCAGCAAAATGGCCCTGCTGTAGGCCTTTAGTTTTATCAGGTGTTCGATGGCCATGTGGTACAGTGGGGCATTTTCTTTGACGGTTTTAATTCCCTGAACAAGCGTCTTAAATTCCAGGTCAATATGGCCGGCTTTGTCATAGAGTATCGCCAGACGCTTCCAGTATTGCATCTCTGATTTCTCCGCCGACGTGGCATTAGCCGAAAGCAGATCAGCCGCTTTTTGGTACTGCCCCAGCTTTTCAAGCAGATTGACCTTGTGTGTAAGGACGGTTCCGCGGGACGGAAGTATTTCGATGATTTGGTAGGCGTTTTTGATATCTCCGTGCTGCACCAGCAGATTGGACCAGTAAATAAGCGTCCGTTCGCTTGCGGGTCCGAACTGTTGCATATATTCCTGGTACCATTTCAGCCCTTTCGGGATATCATTTTCCACGAAACAGAAATCGATTAACCTATCGTAAGCCGCTTTCAAATGATCCGGATCGGTTTGGGTCTGCTTTAGTTTCAGCAATTCCCTCCCCGCCTGGTCGATGTTACCCGTTTTGATCAGATTATCCAGCAGCAATTGTACCAGTTGGCTTCGTTGAACCGGGGTCAAACCCGTAAGCTGCAACGCAGACTCAGCGGCACGTATTACCTCGGCGTGATCTTTTTCAAGGTTTGCGACCCGGGCCAGGACAAAATTTCCCGCGGGCGATTTGGGGTTCAACCGGTTCAGCGCTTTTCCCTGGCGTTTTGCGCAGGAAAGGTCTTTCAGCTTCAGACACGTTTCGGCCAAAGCACTATGGGCCTTGACGTTGTTGGGATCGATCTTCACGGCACTTTTAAGGAGCTTAAGGGCCTTGGGATAGTCTCCCTTATCATAATAATCGTAGGCTTTTTGAATGCGGGGATAGGAGGAGAAGTTTCGGAATTCCTGAACCAGCCATGAACCGTGGGCTTCAGCCGGTTCCATGGCGGCCGAAAAAAAAAGCAGAAAACCCGCCATGATGATCCAATACCGCATGGTCAGGAAGCCCGGTTTTTCCCGGGCGGTATGGAGAGTTCCGGGAATTCGTGATCCGTTTTGTCCCACGCAACTTCATTGCCTGTGCGCCTGGCTGCTTTCACCTGTCTCAACGCCCGGAAATATGCCATGAAGTTGACGATATTGGCGATGATCATTCGGGGAATGCTCAAGAAGCCGTGACCCCATCCATATAAGTTCCCGGTAAAATAGAAACGCTGAATGATTCGGTTGAGGAGAAAAAAACCGTTGATGTACAACAGGTCCCAGAGCCAGGAGCTGTAGGGAATCAGGCTGGGAAACCACCAGGCGTTATCGTCCAGCCCCGTGTAAATTTCCATGAATACAATATTGACCACGATGAAATAGCCTGCAAGGTTGGTGGGGTTGGTGACCACGGCCTTTCGGTCCCGCATCAATATGTATGAAAGGCGGAGCTTCCGTGACCAGCCTAAAGTTCGCCAGCCCTGAAAAACGATGCCCACGATCCAGCGGGATTTCTGCCTAACGGCCCGTTTGACAGTGGCGGGAAAGTATTCTCTCACGGCAATGTACGGGAATTTTTCTAGGGACGTCGCCATCAAGGCAAAATGCTCTTTGAGACCTTCGGCATGCAGCCGGAAACCGATCAGATAATCTTCGGTCAGACTGTTGGTGTCAAATACCTGATGGTGATTGAGAGCCTCGAGGGTTGATATGGCCCTGCGGCTGAATGCGGTTCCCACACCGGCCGATGGAACGTTTCCGGTTAACGCTTCCCGAACCACCATGTCCTTGCAGTGGGCCTCGCCGAATTCATCCATGTAATGGTTGGCGATCAGGTGGCTGTGTCCCCGGGGCAGGGGAAAAACCGGGAGTTGGATCAGGTCGTATTTTGGGATAAAATAGTTGAAAATCTTGAGTTCCAGAGGGTGGATAACGTCCTCTGCGTCGTGGTAACCGATGATGGCAAAGTGGATCTCTTTTTCTTTTTCAAATGTAGAAATGAACTCAATAATGTTATTGAGGCAGTCCGCTTTGGTTGTGGGCCCCGGATTCCGGGTGACCACCTTATGGACACGCGGATAATCTATGCTGATGCCATCGACTGCAACTTGGGTCTTTTCATCATTGGGATAAGTTCCGATGAAGAGGTGGTAGTTACTGTAGTCGAAAGAAGATGCGGCCAGTTCCACCATTTTGTGGATAACGGCCCATTCCTGCCACGCCGGAACCATGATGGCGATGGGTTGCTCGGGCAGGGCCATGATTTCAGCTTTGCGCTTCTTGTCCAAACGGGTGTAGGGACGGTGTCCGGTGAGCCTTCGAAGCCAGTAGATCAGATCCACCATGGCATCATCCGTTCCGGAGATCAGGATCAGAATTGCCGTTCCGTAAAGCAGAATTTTAACAAAGAGCCAGTATACCGCAGCCGCTTCTATCCACACAGCTAACCTCCGAATTCGCCATATTTTCCCGTCAGCACCTTTCGGCCTTCAAGATAGCGATCAATGGCATGTACGATGCGCCTGCTGGCCAGCCCATCTCCAAAAGGGTTTTCGCGTTTCGATGCATTCCGGTACACTTCTCTGTCATCCAGGAATTCCTGACAGCAATTCACAATGGCGTTTACGTCAGTCCCGACAACCTTTGCCATGCCTGCGTTGACGGCTTCCGGCCGCTCGGTTACCGTGCGAAGTACCAGAACCGGGACGCCGTAGGAAGGGGCCTCTTCCTGGATACCCCCTGAATCGGTCATGACCAGATAGCTGCTGGCCAGAGCTTCCTGCAATTTCAGATAATCAAGCGGCTCGGTGAGTCGGATTTGGGGTTGGCCGTCCAATACCCCGTGGACCTGTTCGGCCACGATGGGATTTTTGTGTACGGGAAGGGTTATTTGAACGTCCGGGTTTTTTTGAACGATTTTGAGCACTGCCTCGCAAACATGGTGAATCTCATTGGACCAGCTTTCACGGCGATGGGTGGTTACCAGGATATGCCGTTTCCCATCAAATCTTACTTCTGGCACCTTGTCTTTAAGCATTTCAAGGGCGTCAACCACAGTGTTTCCGGTGGTCACCATGGCATTTTCGGAGATATGTTCCTGAAGAAGATTGGCTTTTGCCAACCGTGTCGGCGGGAAATTGAGACTGGCGTAGGTACTGACGATTTTGCGGTTGACCTCTTCTGGAAACGGGCTGTAGTTGTCAAAGGAGCGAAGTCCGGCTTCCACGTGTGCCACGGGAATCTGTTGATAGTAGGAGACCAGACCGATAAGGGCTGCGGAACTGGTGTCTCCCTGGACCACGACCATCTCCGGCTTTTTGTCGGCCAGATAGGCATCGAAACGGGTAATAAGTCGGGAAGAGAGGGCCGCCAGACCGGCACCCGGCACCATAATGTCGAGATCCGCATCCGGAGTTAGCTCAAAAGCCTCCAATACCTGTCTTGCCATTTGACGGTGTTGACCCGTGAGTACAAATGTGGTGTTAAGCCGGGAAAGGGCCGCTTTCACCACAGGGGCCATCTTGATGACTTCGGGACGTGTGCCCGCGATAAAAAGTACTCGGTGCATAGTAAAAAACCATGACCCCCATAAAGGGTTTGGAAATCAGAAAAAAGGATCTATGCTGCAGCCGTATTTTGGAACGGGAGTATAAGTAATGGATCATGCAGGGTCAAGTGCCAATCCATGGATGAGGGTTATCCAGGAATTCTCAGGTATCAGGCTACACGGATATCGAACATGTGTAGAAAAAATGAAAATGCCCCCCGCTATTCTCTACGAAGACCTGATTCTTCGTAATTCCCGCCCGGCAGTGATGTTCGAATGATTGTTTCAAACCCCATGGATTCCAGGCTGCTGATCCATTGACGGGCGTCTTCCATCCAGTCGTAAGCCCCTGCCACAAGCAGGCATTGATCCTTTTCATCCCATACCCAGCAGTATTCCAGAAACCGAATACCATGGGATTCGAGCTTCAGTCTCAGTTCCTCTCGAACCGATTCCCTTTCATCGAAATCGAGATCCTTGTAGGATTTCCACTGGATGCACACGTAGTTCATATCAGTCACTGTTCCAGTAGGGTTAGCAGTTTAGGGCTGGGTCGGACAAAGCTAACATGTTGTAATGTTATAATAAATGTATATAAACACCCCTCTTTTCGGATTTAGAAGGGTGTTTTTGATAGTAAAATATCCATTCTAAGAGCACAAGGAAAATGCCCAGAGCCAACCGACACTTTCTACCGGGATATGTGTGGCATATCACACACCGATGCCATAAGCAGGAATTCCTCCTGAAATTTAGGCGGGACGGTTTGTCGTCGGCTCAAAAGCACCTATCTGTTGACACAAGGCACACGATGTGCTAATTTTTCCGCTATGGATTATTACAAATGGGATTTCCAAAAGAATGAGAAGCTTAAAGTCGAGCGCGGTATCAGTTTTGAACAAATTGTTATGCATATTGACCGCGGCCATGTTTTGGATTTAGTCGTTCATCCTAACCAAAAAAAATATCCTGGTCAGCAAATTATTGTCGTTGAAATTAATGAATACGCTTATCTCGTTCCATTTGTTGAATCTTCAGAGGGCAAATTCTTAAAAATTATTATTCGGAGTCGTAAAGCCACACGGGATTATTTGGGAGAAAAAAATGAGCAAAAGTAAACTGGATAAAGAAGAAAAAGATATTCTTGATTCATTCGAACGTGGTGAATGGAAACAAGTAAAAAATTTTAAAGCTGAAGTTAAAAAGCATCAGGGATATGCGAGAAAAACCTTAAAGAAAGACAAAAGAGTCAATATTAGGATATCGTCAAAAGTTTTGGAAGAGATTCAGGCCCTTGCAGTTGAGAATGGAATTCCATACCAAACACTAATGACAAGTATCCTTCATCGCTATGTTCACGGCAGCCTTATTGATAAACCAAGGCCGAACAAAGCAGTTAACTCAGACGGCTAAAACCGGGGCTTTTTAAATTCAGGGATCGCAGGGGGGTTGGTGGTTGGTGTCCAATGGGCGACCCGGAACCCTCGGACTCCGTTCGACCCGATATACGAAGAAGAATGAACAAGATATGAACCGGAAAACAATCTCAAGCACACCACACGGCCCGACGGTTATCATTTGGGATACAGCCGGGCGTGAAACCAAGATTACGCGGGTCCTGCTTTCAAAACCTCTCGCGCCAGCCATCGGGCAGGCTTCCGAGCTCTATCCCGCCGTACGAGAGTTTTCTTGCGTGGAAATCGATGCCGTGGCCTCCGGCATATGCAGGCTATTGGATGGGGAGCCGATCGACTTCTCTCTCGACATTGCAGATCTTGACTTGTGTGGTGAGTTTCAGCGACGGGTTCTCCGCGCCGAGCATGCGATCCCGCGAGGCCGCGTCAGCACGTACATGCTTATCGCCGCGCATCTGGGGGTGCCTGGCGGAGCACGCGCCGTAGGTAATGCGCTGGCAAAAAATCCTTTCCCTCTCATCGTGCCGTGCCATCGTGCTATCCGATCTGATCGTACCCTCGGTGGCTACCAGGGAGGTCTGGAAATGAAGCGAGACTTGCTGGCAAAAGAGGGAATCACCTTCGACAACTCCGGGCGAGTGCAATGCCCACGTTTTCACTATGAGGAATGAGGCCGAACTATAAACCGTGTGGAAAATTCAAAGGGTTAACTGGGTCCGACCCGGAACCGGCGAACCGGGGGAATTGAAAAAGGGGAGATTTTCAAGGATGATAAAGACCGGGAGGATTTTCTTGAACGGCTTTCCAAGCTGCTTCCAGAGTTGGTTACACCCTGTTACGCGCCCTTTTCGAATGAGGCCTGCGACTTTATTGTCCCTGGTTGGATCTCACCATGTTTTCAGGAAATTTTCAAGTAGTGGAGAACGGGGCCTGGAAAAAGGATTAACGATTGTAATACCCCGCCAGGTAAACCCATCTTGCATATCTTCACTGATAAGGAGGCGGCAGTGATGTTCTGCAGTAACAGCCATAATCAATGCATCCCAGATCTGTAAATGATGATCAATTGCCAGATCAATTCCTGCCTGGAAAGCAGTCCAAGATGAGTCAGCTATCTCAAAAGTATCAGCCCAGGTCATAATCGCTTCACGGGATTGCTCTGCCGGCCGTTTTGCTTTTCCGGTGAGCACTCGAAAAAGCTCCCCCAGGGTTTGTGCCGGCAAAAGGACAAATTCGGCAGGCAATTGTTCTATCAACCGGACGGCACCGGCACAACGGACAGTATCACCGATCCCTTCGGCATAGGCCAATATATTCGTATCCAGGGCTACCCGCATGATGCATCATCATATAGTTCGTTTCGGGTCCAATTTCGAGACCCGGTCACAACCTGGGCTTTTAACCGTGATAAAAGCAGATTTTTCGTTGCCTTTTTCTGCAGTGCTGTTGATTTAACAGAAATAATTTTTGCAACAGGAGTACCGCGTGAAAGGATCATGATTTCTTCACCTTTACTTACTTCGCGCAGTAAATTGGAAAAACCACGATTAGCATTTGATGCTGTAATTGTTTTCATAATATCACCTTTTAATAAAAGTAGGTCACAACACTACTTTTATTTTAGCTGCGGCCCATTGTCAACGAATTATTTTCTTGCCGCAGACCCGCCCTCTTCGTAATGGGGGACAGACCCCCTTTTTACCATATGAGAAAAAGATAAAAAAAATTGTGACCAAACCGAGCTTCAAGGTGTATACAAATGAGGCCGCCCTAAAAGGATGACGCGCACTTCCCAAGTTTTGGCTGTCTGGTGCGATAAAGCTCGAGCGGTTACAAGCGGTTTTATAACCGGACGTTTTCAGGGGATTTCGGGCAATCTATTTGATTAAAAGGAGGGGCAAAGGATTAAGACTTACTTTCCTCACCCTTTTTTTCACTCCAAGATCATTTTCTTGTACACGGTTTTTTCGATCCCCCGTATTTTTCTAACCGGCCCTTGTTGGGTTGATTAGCGATGACAAACTGATTCCCAATGCGATTAAAAAGGCCTCTTGATCCAAATTGAGCGGTTTGCTCAACCGACGTTCAATACCAATTTTTATGATCATAAGACCCATAAATTTTTTCGTCATCATAAAG
>JAERTK010000240.1 GCA_016844935.1 Desulfobacteraceae bacterium
GGTCGCGCCACACACGAAACTGGAACTCTGTGCCTCTGGTGTGGCTTAACCCTGAGAACACAAAAAATGCTGTTCAGATGGACGGTTTTAAGGAGGCAGCTTAACCACGGTTCAGGTGACAACTACCTTGACACCCGCCGAATGTCATTAACTTAGCAGATTGATTGGGGTTGGCGATCACAGGATAAATAAGTATAACTTTTTTGAACTTGGACTGAGGCGTTCGTTGGCTAGATGTTTTTGATACAAAGGGCTGCAAACGTTCGGCCATCACCACCATGAGATTGTTCATAAACATTCTTCCATACTATCTGGAACTGATTAAGCATCTGTTCCAAATGAGCGAGCGAGAAAGTATGAGGTTCCAAAGGACGTGTTTCGTGTTCGATATCGACGTTTAGAATGAAGTATCCGTTTGGTTTAAGCACTCGCCATACTTCGTCCACAACCTGTTGGGGTGCGTTAACGTGGTCTAAACTGTTACGAGAAACCGCAATTTCTACGAAATTATCATTCAGTGGGATATGTTCCGCTCCGGTATCTAGATAGATAACGTCATTATCCGGCAACAAGAGATCGTTTTGCTGAAAAAGATTGGCCAGTGGTTCAACCGCTATTTTTATGCGTGCATTGCATCCCTCCAGGAATCCAACGGGTCCAGGTCCAATTGACAGCACAATTTTATCGTTAAAAAAGGTCTGATCTTCCATTTGGATTTCTTTCAAGATACGAATGCTTTGCGCTCGGGCTTCCAACCATCGTCGCTCCATGTATGACATGTCAATCTCGGGATCTATATGCAGCAGTTCGGGAACATCCGAATTCCAGAACCGGCCCTTTCTTAAGGTAGCTTCCCACACGTCGATCCACCACTTCAGCTCCTCTTCGAGTAGATGATCTTGATTGTGCTCTTTCATAGTCTTAACCTTTCAGGTGGTGAGTACAGAGAGGCCCCCTAATGTCTACGGGGACCTGCATCGGCCTTATGAAGATGACCGTCTTCATAGACAACGCCATGTTTTCTATCAAAACTCTGGTCTGATTACAAATTCTTTTTGTGAAGCTGTCCGGTATCCCGGTGAGCAGTTGAAGGCTTCACAAAAGCGATTCCTGGTGTTGCTTCATATCGGGAAATATCTTGCGCTGATCTTCGAAGAAATTAAAGGACGTCAGCCGTTATCACTTAAGAAACAGAAGACCTCTGGTTTGAGTAAAAAGAGGATTTCGTAATTCAGGCCATGAAACAAAGGCTGCGAAGATTCTATGGAAAACGGCATCAGCATCATCATACCCACCTGTAATGGGGGGCGAGTTTTTTCAGAGTGCCTGTCTGCCATCAAACAGCAGAACTATGCGGGCCCGCTTCAACTGATTGTCGTGGATTCGGGTTCAACCGATAAAACGGTTGAGCTGGCTGTGAAGGCCGGAGCACAAGTCCAAAAAGTCGATCCGAAACAGTTTCACCATGCCAGAACTAGAAATGAAGCCGTTTCGCTGGCTGATCACGAGAAAATTATCTTTATGGTGCAGGATGCAATCCCCTCCTCTGACCAATGGCTTAAGGCGTTGGCCCAGGCATTGGATCGATACCCGGTGGCAGCCGCATACACCGCGCAGATACCCCATGATGATGCAACACCTTTTGCCCGTTTCGAAATCGAATCCATCAATGAGGCAAGGGGGAATGAACCCGTTATTCAGGAGATCGACTCCCTTGAATCCTATGCGGAAATGTCGTATCATCGGGCCTACCGGACGATTGGGTTGGACGATGTGTGTGCTATCTACCGAAAGGACCGTTTATTGAAGACGCCTTTTCCGGAGGTGGATTTTGCCGAAGACATGGCTTGGGCCCAGAAGAACCTGTTGATGGGCTGTAAGATCCTTTATAGCCCCCATATCAAGGTGAAACACTCCCATAACCGTCCGCCGCAATACGCATTTCGCCGCCAGATTATCAATTCTTTCTGGTGTGCAAAGATCATGGGGCGGGTGGAAGATGATCTATCGTTTTTGAAGGTGAGAGATCTGAAGACCCTGACGGGCGTGGTGTGCTCTTTCGTTTTCACTTGGCGATCCAGTAAATTTTCCGCTGGGATGGAATATCTTGAAGAAGACACTTTACTGGGGGAAATTCTCGGAAAATTTCCTGCGGGAAGCCGGGTAAAACATTTTCTGGCCGGCAGGGTTTTTCGACGGCAGGAGCCCATGTCGAAAAAAGTAAAGAAGCTGACCCGTAATATCGAAACCAGAATAGATACACTTTTTCATCTGATTCGGGAAAAATACCATATAAAAGATGAAAAAGGACAAATATTACTGCTTGACCAGGTTGTCGCCAACTTCATGGGGCGGACCTATGGGGAGGTTTATGCCAGCCGTCTGCTGAAAGGCAACATTTCCCCGCTCCTTGAGTCTTTGATGCGCCCTTTTTTACATGGAGTTTGATGGGGATTGGATGTGTTTCGGGTGAAATGGGGATCTATATAATAAGGCATGAAGAATCGATGAAAATACTACAGGTCAGCACTTATGATATCAGGGGTGGCGCGGCCAGGGCCACGTATCGGTTGCATCGGGGTTTGCGCGGCATGGATCAAGACAGCTGCATGCTGGTCAAGCACAAGGATACGAATGACGATTTCGTTTCAGCGGTTGGCCAGGCGCTGGAAACAGAAACGGGCGAAGATGCATTCTTCCTTGAAGGCCCGATTCAAGAGCACTACATCAATGCAAATCGGACGGACGTGAGCAATACCCTGTTTTCACTTCCCTATCCCGGCTATGATATTTCCCGGTCTCCCCTGGTGCGAGAGGCAGACATCATCAACCTCCATTGGATTTCTGATTTCCAGTCCCCCGTGACCCTGAACCAAATTTTCGCTTTGGGAAAGCCTGTTGTTTGGACCTTGCACGATCAGTGGGCTTTCACGGGGGGGTGCCACTATTCAGCTGGTTGTGAGGGGTATGGAACCGGTTGCAACCAATGTCCACAGCTTGCGGAGGATCCATTTTTTCTGCCGCAAACTATTCTGCACGATAAGGAAGAACTTTTCAAAAATGCCAATTTGACCATCGTCACGCCGAGCCGATGGATGGGCCGCTGCGCCAGGGAAAGCCGCCTGTTTAAATCACTTAGGGTTGAAGTGATTCCCAATTCGCTCGAAACAGGCCTTTATTCGCCAATACCCAAAGAACAGGCCAAAGAACGCCTGGAACTTCCTGCCGATACCGTAACATTGCTTTTCGGTGCCATAGACGGAGCCGAAAAAAGGAAAGGGTTTGCCGAACTGATGGGTGCTGTGGGGTCTTGTCTGGAAAATGAGTTCTTTCAAAAGCTGCTGAAGAAAGACCAATTGAGGCTTCTCTGCTTCGGGAACCCCAATGATCAGCTGGAAAGCATGGGAGTCCCGGTTGTTTCATTGGGGCGGCTGGGTACGGATGAAGAGATCCGGGAAGCCTATTCGGCAGCGGATGTCTTTTTGCTCCCTTCCCTTGAGGACAATCTTCCCAACACCATACTGGAGTCCATGAGTTGTGCGACACCCGTGGTGGCCTTTCATGTGGGGGGCGTTCCGGATATGGTTTCGGACGGGGTCACCGGTTTTCTTGTCAAAGCCTTCGATACCCGGGAGATGGGCGAGGCCATTGTCTCACTTTCACTGGATTCTGAAAAACGCTCGGCCATGGGGAATGCGTGTCGCGAAAGGGTGTTAAAGGATTACGCTTTGGATGTTCAGGCAAGCAATTATTTGAAGTTGTATGATGATTTACTGCGCCAGGATCCGCCCTCGACCACCGACACGAGTGGCAGCGCAAAATCAACCGATGGAATGGAAAATGACACTGCAGTTCCCCCGGCACCCACCCCGGGTTATCTGGATGTTACCCTGGGTCCCCGGATGGATGCTGTTTATGACGATTTGCTGTTTCACGCCCTTAAATCTTTTGCCCCTCATGTTCAAGAAAAGTGGAACATGAGCGAACTGGACCGTGTTGAACGCCTGGAACAAGTCAAGAGTCTGGCCCGCTTGCTGGACACCTGTGAAGCCGATCGGGAAGCGCGTCTGGAACAGCTGAAAATCTGCGAAGCTGACCGGGCCGACCGATTGGATCTGATTAACAGTCTTTCGAAAAACAACAACAAAAAGGTCACAAAACAGTTGGAAGCATGCCTTTCTGAAATTGAAGAGTTGAAACAGCAGTTGCACCATGAGAGGCAAAGGGCTTTAACTGCCGAACAGGGCTGGCAGGTCCTTGAAAGTAGTCAGGTGGTCAGAAAAGCCAGAAGAGTGGGGTTCATCAAGCTCGAAAAGCCTGATTTTTTAAAGAAAGATGAAGATTAAAAAAATATTCTATTTTTTTGTGGTCTAGGGAGGCACAATAGTTGGCTTTCATTGCAGTCGATATGACGCCAGTGCTTCCCGGCGGAAAGAATGGCGGTGCCAAAATTCTGGCCGTTGAGCTTCTGAAATCCTTTCATGAAAAGGCGCCTCAGGACCGGTTTTTGATTCTGACGGCATCCTGGAACCACGAGGACCTGGCGGTTCTGGATGGTCCCAATATGCGGAGATCCTGCATTCTAAGGGGCCAGGAACCCGAACCGAAACCCCCTTACGCCCGTTATTCTCCCCGCTTTCATCGGGCCATGAGAAGAATCAGAACTCAACTGAAACGCATCACCGGCGGGCGGCGATCTCCCATTGGTAAAAGTTTGGCCGCACAGGGCGTGGAGCTGCTGTTCTGTCCGTTTACCGCACCCACTTATGTAGAGGGGAACATCCCGACGGTTTCCGTTGTTCTTGACCTTCAGCACAGGGAGTTGCCGCAATTTTTCAGCCTTCACGAAATAGGCTTGCGAAATGACTTCATGGCGGAGTTAACACGGAAAGCAGACCGAATTATCTGCATTTCCGAACATACTCGAAAAACAGTCCTCAAGCACTTGGGGATTCCCCCTGAACGAATACATGCGGTCCCCATTTGTATTCAATCGAGGCTGTCCCGTCCCGAACCGGAGAAGGGTCTTCAATATCTGAAGGATTTCGGTATTGCAAAACGCCCCTATATGTTTTATCCAGCCAACTTCTGGCCTCACAAAAACCATTCCATGCTGTTAACGGCTTACGGTATGTTTCTGGCCCGCAATCCCCATAGCCCTATAGATCTTGTGTTTACAGGCGCCCTGAACGGCGGGGAGGGCAGGATCAGACGGGCCGTTTCACAGATGGGCCTGTCGAAGCAGGTCCATTTCCTGGGGTTTGTCCCCGAAGAAAAGCTTGCGGCGGTGTGGTTTGGCTGTGAATTTTTGATTTTCCCGTCACTTTACGAGGGGTTTGGAATTCCCGTTCTGGAAGCCATGTCCATCGGAAAGCCGGTTCTTTGCAGTGATCGAACCAGTCTGCCGGAGGTGGCTGGAGACGCGGCACTTTATTTTGATCCGAGAAACCCCCAGACCCTCATGGAATCCATTGAAAAAATCACAATGGATAAGGCTCTTCAAAGAGCTCTTGTGGAAAAAGGACGGGTTCGTGCGGGCCTTTTCCAGCCCGATCATATGACACGTAAATACCTTGAAATATTCAGAAAATCCATAAATGAGCCCGGCGCTGTAACGTCCAGCGAAATCGTGGGCATCTTCAAAGATGGGTGGATGGGTGAAAATACGGTTGTCGCTTATGCGTCCGGTCCGCCTGACAGAATACTTGAAATGAAGATTGAGGTGCCTTCCTGGCTGCCGGCAAGGCGAGTGAAAGTGATGTTGAGCGATGCTCACAAAACCCTTCAACGGGCAGGCATACGGTCTGGTAAAAAGATGGTCCTGCGCCAGAGGCTGCCGGGCAGACAGGGGCGCATGACCCTTTCCATAACCCCGACGTTCAACCCATCCGATTATGGCATGGGGGATGATTTGCGGAATCTGAGTGTGATCTGCCGGGAGTGCAAGCTGGTGTCGCCCGGTGAAGAGAAGATCTTGCTTCAGATGAAAGGGAACAGGGTTTGAGCCTCTCTATCAGTGTTGTGACACCTTCATATAATCAGGGGCGATTTATTGAGCGGACCATAAAAAGTGTTTTGGAACAGAATGTCCCATCCATGGAATACATGGTTGTGGACGGTGCAAGCACGGATGAAACCGTAAAGATTCTCAAACGATATGGTGATCGCATACAATGGGTGTCTGAAAAAGATAATGGCCAGGCAGACGCCATCAACAAGGGGATAAGGGCAACAGAGGGAGAAATTGTCGGGTATTTGAATTCTGACGATATCTATTATCCCGGAGCATTGAGCCATGTCATCGCGTTTTTCGAAGAATATCCGGAAATGGATGTTGTATACGGGGATGCCGACCATATCGATTTGGATGATATAGTGATAGAGCCCTATTATACCGAAGACTGGAATTATGAGCGGTTCAAGGAGGTATGCTTCATATGTCAGCCCTCGGTCTTTTTTAGACGCCGGTTGGCTAAAGTGGTGGGATTGTTTGATAGCAGTCTAAGATATTGTATGGACTATGAATATTGGTTAAGACTCGGGGCTGTGACCCCATTTGGGAGGCTCACCAAAAAGCTGGCCGGCTCAAGGATGTATGAGGAAAACAAGACCCTTGGTTCACGTGTTCCAGTCCACCGGGAAATGAATAATATGCTCAAAAAGAGATTAGGAGAGGTGCCGGACAGATGGATATTTAACTATGCTCACGCTGTAGTTGACCAGATGGGGCGTACACGTGAAACCCCTTCGGAAAATCTCAAATACATACTTCTTCTTGCGGGTGTTAGCATTGCTTCTTTTGTGCGGTGGCAACATGGATTGTCGGCCAATGCGGTGGCAACTATGAGCAAATGGATCGGGAGTTCGTTGAAAACTGCGGCGGGGATGAACCGGTTATGAAGATTGGGTTTGACATTAGTCAGACAGGTAACAATAAAGCCGGATGTGGGTACTTTGCTGATTCCCTCCTATGCGCCCTGGCTGATCTGGACGGCGAAAATGAATATATTTTGTACCCCCATTTCGGCACGACCTTCTGGGATCCTGACGGGGAGAAAAATACCAGAAAGATCGACAAATCCAATTTTCGACGAAAACGCATCGGCAGGGATATTGAAACGGTTTTTTCTTTCTGGGAAAGCTTGGGAGATGATGCGGAAGAACGTCTGGGAAATCCTGACGTCATCCACGCCAACAACTATTCCTGCCCAACGGGGCTTAGAAAGGCCCGCACTGTATACACCCTGTATGATTTGAGTTTTCTTGACACCCCTGATTTAACCACCGAAGAAAATAGAAGCAAATGTTTCGGGGGCGTTTTCAGCGCAGCGGTTTCCGCCGATTTTATTGTTTCCATATCTCAGTACTCACTGACCCGCTTTCTCGAAATATACCCACACTATCCCAGAGAACGTACCGGGGTGGTGCATTTGGGTTCCCGATTTTCATTAACTGACCAGCGTCACACGATGGGTGAAACGGTCAATGGTCTGGCGCCCGACAAATTCTGGCTGAGTGTCTGCACCCTGGAGCCGCGAAAAAATTTGCGGAGGCTTCTTCGCGCTTTTCGTGAGTATCTAAACCGTTCGGAAAACCAATATCCGTTGGTGCTTGCGGGGGGGAAGGGGTGGCTGGAAACCGAGCTGGAAACCTTCGTGGGAGAACTGGGATTGATGGATCATGTGTTGCTTCCCGGCTATGTCTCCGATGAAAAACTCTGCTGGCTTTATAAAAACTGTTTTGCCTTTGTATATCCCTCCCTGTACGAAGGCTTCGGTCTGCCCGTTCTGGAAGCCATGGGTTTCGGTGCGGCGGTCATCACAAGTAATACCACCAGCTTACCCGAGGTTGGCGGGGAAGCAGCGCACTATGTGAATCCGTTTGAGGTGGAAGAGATAACCGAAGCATTGATGAGGCTTTGTCTGGAGGAGCACTATCGACAGACACTTGGGGAAAAAGCAGCGATCCAGGCTGGAGGGTTTTCATGGCCGAAAAGTGCGCAGAAAATCCTCCATTTTTATGATCTGGCTGTCGCCATGCCCAAATTTGAAAAATCTTAAATGTAGAGAATCAAAGGTTAACCGTAATGAACCATGGATTGAATACATTTTCCAGACTGAACCGGCCCTGGTTTAAGAATACTGTGGTCGGTATAGGTTTTTTGTTGTTAACGGGTCTCTTTTTCTGGGAAATTCTGGCCAAACAGGGATTTTTCTGGGGGGATTTTTCTCTGTCCATGTATCCCTTTAGAAGCTTCATTGCGGGCAGCTATGCGGAGGGGCATGTCCCCCTGTGGAACCCTTATGTGTTTTCCGGCTACCCTTTCGTGGGTGATATTGCATCCGCGATCTTGTACCCGTTCAATATTGCTTTGTCCCTGTTTGTTCATAACGGCCTTCTGAAATTCAAATATGTGGAGTACCAGGGCATCTTCCATATCTTTCTGGCCGGTCTGTTCATGTATTGTCTGATGAGATCATTCAAGCTGGATCGACTGCCCTCTTGCATCAGCGCTTTTGTATTCATGTTTTCCGGTTTTCTCATAGCCCATATGGGTCATTTGGGAATGGTAAACGGTGCTGTCTGGCTCCCGCTGGTCTTGCTGTTTCTCAACAAGGCGTTCAAAGAAAAACGCGCCGTCTGGTGCATTCCATGTGGCATATTCCTGGCGTTTTCAATTTCGGCAGGGCATCCCCAGGTCCCCCTTCTGATCATTTTCGCCATGGGGTTATATACAGTATATTATGCGGTTTATGCATGCAAGGATGAGGGGTGTTTCATCGGATTGTTCAGACCGCTTGTTTTTTTTGCAGTGACTCTTTTCATCGGTTTTGCCCTGAACATCTCACAGATTCTATCCGTGTCGGAGTTTTTTTCACAGGCGCTTGTCCATCGAAACAGTTACGCTGCATCGGTGGGTTTTTCTTCCCCCCCGAGAAATTTGATCACGCTCCTGGTGCCGTTTTTTTTCGGGAATCAAAGTCCCCAGGTGGTCACCGGGTGGGGAGAGTGGAATTATACGGAAATGGCCGGGTATGTGGGAATTTTCCCCATCTTGCTGGCGGTGTTGGGGGGGGTGTTCAAAAAAAACAGGGATACCTTCTTTTTTTCAGCATTGGCCGTTTTATCCATTGTATTGGGTTTTGGTGGTTATACCTTTCTCCATGTACTCAACTGGCTGTTTGTACCCGGGTTCGACCAGGTGCGCTGTCCCGCGAGATTCGTCTTCCTTTTTGATTTTTCCATTGCCTTCCTTGCCGGGTTTGGTGCCAGCTTTTTGTTTGGGGAATTGAAAGGGGTTCATAAGGAAAAATTTGCCAGATTAATTAAAGTCCTTGTGAGAATATTCTGCGGGGTCATTGGTTTGACCGGCCTTTTTTATTTCGGAATGGTACTCGGTTCAGCCGGTTTGAAGGGTCATCAGCTGTTTACCAATCTTGTGGACAACCTGGTCCTTTTTAACGTGTTTCTGGCTTTCAGCCTGCTGTTGTTGCTCTGGAAACTGAGACAGAGCGTAACATTAAATACGTTAAAAACCCTTACAGTTTTTGTGATATTGCTGGATCTCTTCACCTTCGGCTGGCAATTCAATGCCGGCCCGGACCCACAGCCGGGTTTTGATGAAAGCAGGCTGATCCGCTTTATCAAAGAAGACCCATCGGTTTTTCGTATCGCCAATAATGGGGTGTTTCCAGCAGACCTTCCCATGATTCATGGGTTGCAGAGTATATCGGGATATGTGGGGCAGATGCTGGCGAGATATTCAAGGGCTACAGGGATGAATGACTATACGTTGAAGCTGCCTCCCCTTGATTACGGGATCATGAACCTTCTCAATGTAAAGTACATGGTGACATCAAAAGATTTCCACTCACATAATTTCAGGAAAGTCTTTTCAGATGGAAACAATGCTGTGTTTGAAAATAAATACCTTTTACCCCGGGTATATGGAGCGAAAGAAATTGTGTTCAAAGAAAAAGGACATGACGTCTTGAATTTTATCAAAAACCCGAATTTTGAACCACGGCGGTCCGTGGTACTTGAAACGGATCAGATGAAAATATTTAAGACCGAGGAACCCATGGCCTTTAAGGGCAACAGGAGCGTTCCGCCTGCCGCCTCGGCGCGTACTCAAGAATTTTGGAAAAACGGAGCAATTAATAATAGTCAAAACTTCCTTGCCAACGGGAGTTTTGAGGAGGATAACTTGAAGGGCTGGCAGGAAACAGGCCCTGATGTTTTTAAACGGTTTCTGCAAAAAGGCCACAAAGACGGGATGGATCAGGATCATGTTTTGTTGTTCCAGGGGGGTAAGGCCGGGAAGCCGGGAGCCTATTATGTTTTCCAGGAACTAGGCAAAGCAGCGGGACGAAAACTGAAACCGGACTGCTTATATACCTTGACTTTTGAGGGGGCAGACAACTTTAAGCCAGGAGACAGCTTTGCTGTCAAAGTAAGATGTTTCAAGAGCGGCGGGGAATATGTGGATGTGGTGGACATTCGGTCAGGGTTGAGCAGCGGGGGCAGGTTTTCCTGGCAGAAAGTCCAGTTTAAAACCCCCAGTTCAGTGGACAGGGTCATGTTGGGCATCGGCGCAAATGTAACGGGGAGCCAGAAAGGCATCATTGCCAAGATAAACAATGTGAACGTGCGGGTAGCCCATTTGGACAAAAATCAGGCGGGAAATGGCTTTCGTTATGATTTTATTCAGTATTCAGGGAACAGGCTTGTGCTGGATTTCCATATGCCGGAAAGGGGGATGCTGGTATTAAGCGAAATATACTATCCCGGCTGGAAGGCTTTTCTGGATGGAAAAGAAAAGGAGATTTACAAAGCCAACTATCTTTTCAGGGCCGTATATGCCCCTGAAGGAGACCATCATCTTGAACTGGTATTTGAACCTTCCAGATTCACTCACGGAATGGTGTTTACCATCTCATTTTTGGTGTTGCTGATGATACTTTTTGCTTTCGGGCTGAGAAGGAAAAATCAAAGGTCGGTATGAAATCTGTTAATTCCATTTTGAAGGAAGGCGTGAGCCTGATTATTCCTGCTTATAATGAGGAAGAGAATGTTGCGGAAGTGGTGAAAAATGCGGATCATGTTTTCAAAACGCATTTTGAACCCTACCAGATAATCGTTGTGAACGATGGGAGTACCGACAGGACAGGTGAGGTGGCTGAAAGTCTGTCATTAAAGTTTCCGGTCTTGAGGGTTTTTCATCATGCGGTTAACAGGGGATTGGGCGAGGCCCTCCAAACCGGATACCGCCACGCTGATTTCGAATACATCTCATTTGTACCCGCAGATGGGCAGATAGCACCCTCTGAAATCGTTAAACTGGCGAGACACGCAGAAGACGCGGATATGGTGATCAGCAATTATTATGAACGGGAAGACTCCCGGTTTCGATTGCTCTTATCGGGCACGTGGCGGGTCCTGATGAAAATGATTCTCAATTTTGAACTGGGCTCTCAGGGCCCGTATCTTTTCAAGAAATGTCTTTTAAATGAGGTCCATTTGAGGTCTTCCACAGGGTTGCTGAACCTGGAGTTTCCCATGAAAGTCTCTGTTTTGGGCAGGAAAATGAACACCGTCAGAATTTCGTGCAAGCCCAGGATGCAGGGCACCTCCAAGGTGGCAAATCTCTCCACAATGGTCAAAACATTTTATGAAATGGTGAAATTGAGATGGCAGTGAAAGGGCGTAAGAATCTCTTTTTCCTGCTGAGAATTCTGATAAGTCTGGGCCTGGTCGTTTTACTGTTCCATAAAATCGATTTGGACAAATTCCTGACATCCATATTTTCCGCCAGAAAAGAGTTCCTGACCCTGGGCTATGCGCTGGGTATCTGCAATGTGCTGGTATGCACATTGAGGTGGCGTATTTTGCTCTGGGACCGTAGCATGAAAGTTCCCTTTTTAAAATTGATGAAGATTTATTTTATCGGAATGTTTTTTAATATTTTTTTCCCGACGGGTTACGGGGGTGATGCGGTGAGGGGTTATAAACTTTACAAAGTCACATCCGCCATGTCTGAGTCCGTTTCATCGGTGGTGATGGATCGGTTGATGGGTTTCTCAGCGCTGCTCGCCATTTCAATCATATCCCTGGGGCTTTCATTCGATTTCATAAACGCCAAGATAGGCCTGTCTGTCTTTGGGGTTGCGCTGCTGTTCTTTCTGGGGGTGTGGTTTTTCTTCAGCGGGTATGTTGTCAGGGGCATCGGTTTTCTCTTACGGATCTTGAAACTTGAAAAATATATGGGTGAAATCAATCGTTTCCATGAGACCATCCTGAGCTATAAAGATTCCAAAATGGTACTTTTGGTCATATTTGTCATTTCGATTTTTGCCCACTCCGTCATGATATTGTCTGTCTATCTCTTTTCCCTGTCCGTAGGCGTTCAGGTCCCCGTTATTTATTTTTTCCTGTTCGTTCCGGTCATCAATATCGTGACGTTGGCCCCTGTTACTGTGAGCGGCATTGGTGTTCGGGAGGCCGGGTTCATATATTTCTTTTCCATGGTGTTGGTTTCGGCCTCCGATTCATTTTTGATGTCTCTCCTTTTCTTTTCCCAATTGGTTTTTGTGGGGCTGATCGGCTGTCTTTTCTATCTTTTTGGGTCAGACTGAAAGAGTTTAGTGCATCAAAACGAAGGCTTTGGCCGGGGAAGCGGGGAATTTGTTGAAAAGAAGTGTTTTATTTCGTATTGATGAAAGAAAGGGTGTGTTAATGGATAATAGGATGAAAGTCGCCGTTGTCGGTGCCGGCTACTGGGGCAAGAACCTGGTAAGGAATTTCAATTCCCTGGGTGCTCTGGGTGTTATTTGTGATAGCAGAAAGGGGATTCTCGGGTCTTTTTCTAAGGACCATGGGGATGTTGTGCTCACAGAATCCTTCCGGGAAGTTCTGAAATCTGACGCTGTTCCGGCTGTGGCCATCGCAACGCCGGCTGAAACCCATTACGAAATGGTTAAGGAGGCCCTTTTAGCTGATAAACATGTATTTGTGGAAAAACCGCTGGCACTCAAAGAAAAAGAAGGGGTTACACTCCATGACCTGGCAAAAGAGCGAGGGAAAGTGCTACTGGTGGGACACCTGCTACAGTATCATCCTGCGGTCATCAAGCTGAAGCAACTGGTTGCTGAAGGCGATCTGGGAAGGATACAATACATCTATTCCAACCGGCTCAACCTGGGGAAAATAAGAAGGGAAGAAAATATTCTGTGGAGCTTTGCCCCACACGATATCTCTGTCATATTGTCCATAGCAGATGAAATGCCGGAACGTGTCATCAGTTCAGGCGCCAATTACCTGCACCAGGAGGTGGCGGATGTCACTTTAAGCAGTCTCTCCTTTTCATCGGGAATCCGCGCCCACATTTTTGTCAGCTGGCTTCATCCCTATAAGGAACAGAAACTGGTGGTTGTGGGAGATCGAAAAATGGCTGTTTTCGACGACCTGGAGCCCGATGATAAATTGCGGCTTTATCCGCACAAAATCGAATGGAAAAACCACCAGGCCATCCCCGACAAACGGGATTCCGAGAAGGTTCAGATCGATAAGAAGGAACCGCTGAAGGAGGAATGCCGCCATTTTATTCAGTGTATCAAAACGGGGATGACGCCCAGAACCGGCGGCACGGAAGCGCTCAGGGTGCTCCGGGTCCTTCAAGCCTGCCAGACATCCCTTGAAAAAGAAGGAAAGCCGGTGGTTCTTTCGGAACCCGAAAAAAGATCTTCGAAAACAGATGCTCGGGTGCATGAGACAGCCGTGATTGATGCAGGATGCCAGGTGGGATCGGGAACGAAAATCTGGCATTTTGCTCATGTGATAAAGGGAAGTAAAATCGGGCGGGACTGCAGTGTGGGACAGAATGTGGTGATCGGTCCCCATGTCACCATCGGAAACGGGGTTAAGATCCAGAATAACGTTTCAGTGTACCAGGGCGTTACATTGGAGGATGGTGTTTTTTGCGGACCGTCCATGGTCTTTACCAATGTGTTCAACCCCAGAAGCCATGTTCCCCGCATGAACGAATTGCGAGAGACTCTTGTAAGGGAAGGCGCCACCCTGGGTGCCAATTGTACCATTATGTGCGGCCATACCATCGGGCGGTTCGCGTTTGTGGGTGCGGGTTCGGTGGTGCTCAGTGACGTTCCGGACTTTTCGCTTGTGGTCGGAAATCCCGCGAAATTCAAGGGGTGGATGTGTCGCTGCGGGGTCCGACTGCATTTCCATGGGGAAGGCGCAGCATGCGATACATGCGGGGCTCGGTATGTCAAAAGAGACGGGTTGGTTTCCCAAAACCCACCCGTTTGAGAGATCGGCATGGATTATTTGGGCTGGGAATATGAAATTCGCAAATGCTAATTGGGAGGGTTTTCTTTGGATATCAGAGGAAAGAAAATTTTAATCGTCGGCGGTGCCGGACTCATCGGTTCACACGTGGTCGAAGAGCTATTGAAGGAAGATGTGGCGGAAGTGATCATATACGACAACTTCTGCAGGGGACGTATTGAGAATCTGGAGGAAGCCCTTAAGGATCCTCGTTGCCGTATATTTGAAGTCGGTGGGGATATGCTGCAGACCGATATTCTCAATGCTGCCATGAAAGATGTGCAGGGAGTCGTCCATCTTGCCGCCCTGTGGTTACTGCAGTGTCACGAGTACCCCCGGGCAGCGTTTGATGTGAATATCCGGGGGACGTTCAATGTTATTGAGGCCTGCGTCAAAAATAAGATTGAGCGCCTGGTCTATTCTTCTTCCGCCTCGGTCTACGGCGATGCCGTGGAAGAACCCATGACGGAAAGTCATCCCTATAACAACTGGACTTTTTACGGTGCCACCAAAATCGCGGGCGAACATATGATGAAGGCCTATCACAAACGGTATGGGTTAAATGGCGTCGGATTGAGGTATATGAATGTCTATGGGCCCCGACAGGACTACAGGGGGACCTATATCGCCGTTATGATGAAGATTCTGGACAACCTGGACAATGGGCTTTCCCCGGTTGTTTATGGAGACGGAAGTCAGGCTTACGATTTTATCTATGTAAGAGACACCGCACGGGCCAACGTGTGTGCGCTCAAGAGTGATGTTCCTTTCGGTTTTTACAATGTGGGCAGGGGAATCAAAACATCCATCAAGGAATTGACGGAACTCATACTGAAGATTGCCGGTTCAAAACTGCCCATTGAGTATGCGCCGGCCGGCCAGACATTTGTCACCAATCGCGTGGGCGACCCCAGGGCCGCTGAGGCTGATCTCGGTTTTACATGGAAAGTTGATCTGGAAACCGGACTGAAGAAACTCATCGAGTGGCGAAAGTCACACCTGGAGCAGGCGGAAAAACTGCGGGCACAGCAGGCCCACGGGGTCCAGCCATGAAAAAAATACCTTTGATCAAGCCTTATATCACTGAAGAATTGAAGGCAAAGGTGTGCGAAGTTCTGGACAGCGGATATCTGACTGAGGGTCCTGTGACTCGGGCTTTTGAAGAAAATTTTAAGAGCTATATCGGGTGTGGATATGCCCTGGCCGTAACGTCATGTACCACGGGTCTTGAGATGGCCCTGAGGGCCTTGGGTATCGGTCCGGGAGACGAAGTGATTGTTCCGGACTATACCTATCCCGCCACGGCGGATGTGGTTAACATTGTCGGGGCCAGAATCGTGATTGTGGATGTGTCCCGGGATACTATGCTCATTGATTACGATAAAATCGAAGAAGCCATAACGCCCAGCACCAAAGCAATTATTCCGGTTTCAGGTTTCGGTAATCCACTCGATTACGATCGACTTTCCCGAATTAAAGAAAAATACGGGGTGTATCTCATAGAAGACGCGGCCTGTTCCATGGGTGCCGAGTACAGGGGTACTAAGGTGGGCAATCAGGCCGATATTTCCGTCTTCAGCCTGCATCCCAGGAAATTTATCACCACCGGGGAAGGCGGCATGATTACAACCGCCAATGGCGAGTGGGCAGATTGGATGATGTCCTACAAACATTTCGGGATGGGAGTGGAGGGATCCCGCCTGACGAACCGTTTCGAGCGCGTGGGTTCCAATTACAAGCTGAGCAATATCCTGGCAGCAGTGGGTATGGCCCAGATGGAACATATCCATGAACTTTTGGATCGCCGCCTGGAACTTTCAAAAAACTATCTGGGCCTCTTGAAGGATCATCCGGAGATAGCCATCCCTCAGACCACCCGGCACGGAAAGCATTCGCGCCAGTCCTTTTGTATCTACGTGAAGGGTCGAGATGAAATGATACCCAAAATGGCTGATCTGAGTATCGAGGTCCAGATCGGCACCTATGCGCTCCATCTACATCCAGCCTTCGCGCCCAGTGAAGACTGCAGAATATTCGGGGCATTACCCGAGAGTCTTTATGCCTTTGAACATTGCCTGACGTTACCCCTTTACCATGAATTGACGGAAGACGACCAGGCGTATGTGGTTGAAAAGCTAGTCCAAAATCTGCCATAAAGGTGGGAGGTCTCCAGAAAAGGTTGATCCATGTGTGGCATCTGCGGCATTTTTAATATGAACGGTGAACCGGTATCCTCTGTGAGCCTGCGTCGGATGACGGACGCAATCGCCCATCGCGGACCGGATGGAGAGGGATTTTATACGGACAGCTTCGTCGGTCTGGGGCACCGCCGTCTGGCGATTATTGACCTGACGCCGGCCGGTCACCAGCCCATGGTTACCCGTGATGGTCAATTTGCCATTTCCTACAACGGTGAGGTCTATAATTTCCAGGAAATTCGCGCACAATTGCAGAGCCTGGGCCATCAGTTCAATTCCCGATCAGATTCCGAAGTTATTTTGTATGCCTACAGCCAGTGGGGCCCGAAGTGTGTGGAGCGTTTCAACGGCATGTTCGCATTCGCCATCTGGGATAAGAAACGTCAGGAATTGTTCCTGGCGCGGGATCGTTATGGCATCAAGCCGCTTTACTATATATTTGCAGGCTCTACCCTGCTCTTTGCTTCAGAACAGAAGGCAATTTTAACCCACGAAGCTGTGAGCCGTGACATGGATCTGGAAGCCCTGGTAGAATATTTTACATTTCAGAATATCTTTACGGACAAAACGCTCCTGAAAAGAGTTAAGCTTTTTCCACCGGGGTCATTTGCCCAGATTCCTTTGGGCACGAGATCCCAGACGCTTTCCCCTACCCGGTACTGGGATTTTAACTTTTGTGAACCGGACAACCCGACCAATGAGCAAGAGTATATTGAAGAATTGGACAGGCTGTTCCGCCAAGCTGTTAACCGCCAGCTCATAAGCGATGTGGATGTGGGAGCCTATCTGAGTGGTGGGATGGATTCCGGTTCCATCACGGCCGTTGCCGCAAAACAACTCCCCTATATCAAGACCTTTACCTGCGGGTTTGACCTTCATTCGGCTTCCGGGCTGGAGCTTGGCTTCGATGAACGGGAGAACTCGGAGTTCATGAGCTACCTGTTCAAGACAGAACACTACGAAATGGTGCTGAAGGCGGGAGACATGGAAAGAGTCCTTCCGTCTCTGGCCTGGCACATGGAAGAGCCCAGGGTGGGTCAAAGTTATCCCAATTACTATGTGGCCCAGCTCGCGGGCAAATTCGTAAAAGTTGTGCTTTCGGGGACCGGCGGTGACGAATTGTTTGGGGGTTACCCGTGGCGTTATTACCGGAGTGTGGTCAATGACAGTTTCGAAGATTACATTGACAAGTATTATCTCTTCTGGCAGCGCCTTATCGCCAACCGATCTATTCAGACCGTTTTCAAACCGGTATGGCCTGATGTGAAACATGTGTGGACAAGAGATATTTTCAGGGATGTTTTTCAGCTCCGCGACCTGGCGCTGTCACGCCCCGAAGATTACGTCAATCATTCTCTCTATTTTGAGGCCAAAACCTTTCTGCACGGTCTTCTCATTGTGGAAGACAAGCTGTCCATGGCCCACAGCCTTGAAACCCGTGTCCCTTTTCTGGACAATGACCTTGTTGATTTTGCCATGAAGGTGCCAGTGGAACTGAAACTGGGAAACCTCAACCGCGTTGTCCGTCTGAACGAAAATGAACCAGGTGCAAAACCCCAGAAATATTTTCAGAAAACAAAAGATGGAAAGCTTCTCCTGAGGCAGGTGATGAGCCGTTATATTCCTGATGAGATTACCCATGGCATCAAACAGGGGTTTTCGGCGCCGGACGCTTCATGGTTCAAGGGGGACAGCATTGACTATGTGAGAAGGTATTTGTTCGATCGGCGTGCCCTGATCTATGACTATCTCGACAGGGAAGCGGTGCAATCACTGGTGGAAGAGCATTTTCAGGGAAAAGCCAACAGGCGGCTTTTCATTTGGTCCCTTTTAAGCATTGAGCTGTGGTGCAAGCGTTTTCTGGAAGGTTCCCCATGAGAGGGTATTACCGATGGCCGGTTCCGATTCGTTGAAAAAATCCATCCTGGAGTTGTATAGGCGGCTCCGGAAAAGCATGCGGCAGAAATGGAAAAGGGATTTACCATTTGAAGAAATGCTATTTGACCGGTGGGAACGGGCCCGAAGTCTTGGCTTTGGTGAAGGTTCAAGCATTTATCACAACAGTTATGTTTACGCGGATGTGACCGTCGGCAAAAACACATGGGTAGGCCCATACACGCTTCTGGATGGTACGGGGGGGCTGGTTGTCGGGGATAACTGCAGCATCAGCGCCGGTGTGCACGTCTACACCCACGACACTGTCAGGTGGGCACTTTCGGGTGGGGAAGCGGAATATGAGCGGGCACCGGTCCGTATCGGAAGTAGTTGTCATATTGGTGCCAGGACGGTGATTGCCAAAGGGGTAACCATCGGCCATCACTGTGTGATCGGTGCTTGTTCTTTTGTTAACAGGGATATTCAGCCTTATACCATCGCCTTCGGAACACCCTGTAAACCAGAGGGTGTTGTGAACATTGAGGATGCAGAAAACATTGCATTTCGCTTTAATCGTAGTTAGGGTGTTGAAGGGTATTTTTGAAACTGAATTTCAAACTAGGCCCTGTGCCTTGGTGGCATTTATTCGGTGTGAAATTTAATGACCCAACAAAAGAGAGTGAGGGGGTACTCAATGGAAAAACCGAGGTTGTCCAATCTAGTGCATATAAAATTTGTGAAAATCTTATTTGTTTTAACTATCTGCTTCAACATGGCTGGTACGGCTTTGGGTGAGGACAGGCTGATTGTCAAAAATTCGAGCGGGACCAGCACTTTCAAGGTGGAAGATATCGGAAGGGTCACCTGTACTTCCGGGATGCTGGTAAACGGTGCGTCCGAATGGGGGTCTGCTCCCTTTGTTCTGGGCCAGGATGCCGGTAACAGAGGGGTGGTCATTACCGATAAAGCCGCCAGTAACCCCAAAAACATCTATTTCGGTTGGAATACGGGCGCTTCACACGATTATGCTGAGATTTTCGCTGTGCAGGAGAGTGTTGCCTGGATGAATCTGGTTCTGGCGCCCAATGGCGGGTATGTGGGTATCGGCACCAAAAGCCCGGTTCAGCCGTTGCAGATGGGAAGCGGTGCCTACGTTTCCTCGGGAGGAGTGTGGACCAATGCCTCCAGCAGGGCCTATAAGCAGAATATCAAATCCCTTACCGGGGACGAAGCGGCGGAGACTTTAACGGCGCTGCAACCCGTGCAATTCAGCTACAATGTAAATCCGAAAGAAAGTCATGTGGGGTTTATTGCGGAAGATGTGCCGGATCTTGTGGCGTCAGCGGACCGAAAGGGAATGAGTGCCATGGATGTGGTGGCGGTGCTGACCAAAGTGGTCCAGGATCAGCAGAAAACCATTGCGGAACTATCCAGGAAAGTGGCGGTACTTGAGCAGAAATAAGTTTCCCGGCGAACCTGGAAAATGCAGGAGTTTACCCGAAAATGCGACGTAATATTTTCATAAATGGATTCGTCTTGGGTATTTTTCTTTTGTCTGTCCTTGGTTTTTCAACACAAGGTGCAGCGAAAATGGAAACCGTTTCTGAAGGTGTATCTACGAACATCATAAACCATCTGCTCAATAGCCCGAGGATCAAAAGGGCGGGCACGGTTTTAGAGGATTTTCTGGAGAATGGTGCGACAACAACCCGGGTGATTGTTAATTTGCGGGAAGCGGAAACGGTTGAAGCGAAACGCAGCTTGGAAAATCCTCATAAGCGGGAATTTTTTTCCAAGGGTATTCATGATTTTGTGGACCGGGTCCTTCAGGGTTTCAGCCCAGCGCAGGTCCAAAAAACCCGGTCTTTCGAATATATGGCCGGGTTTTCCGCCCAGGTAACCCTTGAAGGATTGGAAGTGCTGGCTGAGGACCCTGACGTGCTTTCCATTGAGAAGGACAGTCTCCTCTACCCCAATCTGGCCCAGGGAATTCCGCTGATGAACGCATTGGTGGCAAGATCGAGCTACGGTGGTGAAGGGCTGTCGGTGGCCATTTGCGACACAGGAATCGATTATAACCATGTGCGTCTGGGAAACGGCGGTTTTCCCAATAGCAAGGTAATCGGTGGCTATGATACTGGGGATAATGACAATGATCCCATGGACCTTCAAGGGCATGGGACAGCCTGTGCTGGGATTTCCGCAGGCGACCTTGGCTCTGACGGAGACTATATCGGTGGTGTTGCCTGGGGAGCAAAGCTTTATGCGCTCAAAATCTCACAAGGGAGCGGCGGCAGCGCTTATCTTTCGGACATGATCGAAGCCTGGGAGTGGTGCATCACCCACCAGTATGATGACCCCAACAATCCAATCCTGATCATCAATACCAGCTTTGGGGGCGGCAGATTCACAGCGTATTGTGATTCCGATACCCTAGCCATGACAACAGCAGCGGCCAATGCCAAAGCCGCCGGCATGACCCTGTTTGTTTCTTCCGGAAATGACGGTTATTGTGACGCCATCGGATGGCCTGCCTGTATTTCCCATGTGGTTTCGGTGGGGGCTGTATACGATGCGCATTTCACGGCCGACGGTATAGGGTGGTGTGTGGAATCGCAATCCTGTGCCGATAAAATCCCCACTTTCGGTTGTTCCACGAGGTTCTATTCGCCGAACGTACCGTATGGAGATCAAGTGACCGTTTACTCCAACACCGCGTCTTTTTTGTCTTTATTGGCGCCTTCCAACTGGGCGACTACCACAGAAATAGGAGGAGGCTACTGGACCAGCGCCTACGGTTTCGGCGGCACTTCGGCCGCATCCCCTTATGCCGCCGGGGCGGCCGCCTGCCTCCAGAGTGCTGCCAAAGCCATTACCGGTACTTTTCTGACGCCGGATCAGTTGCAGTCGACGCTGATGGAAACCGGCGACAGCATTACCGATACGAAGGTTGCCATCACCAAACCAAGGGTGAATCTGGGTAAAGCCGTGGCAACCTTGGGTGGGAGTACTACTGTCATCTATGTGGAACCTTCCGGAGCATGCGGTGGGAACGCCCCCTGCTATGCGAGCATTCAGGATGCTATCAATGCTGCCGTCTCCGGAGATACCATTAAAATTTCTCAAGATGCAACTGCCCAGGCGCTCAGCTTGATAACCGCAAAAAACCTTACTCTCCAGGGAGGATGGAACCCTGCATTTACCGTCCAAACATCAGATACAACCATCACCTCTCTGAGTGTTCAAGCAGGCTCTGTTGGGGTTGAGTCTCTGGTTATACAATAAAGCTTCGTTGTGAAAATTATCTGAAACGCTGGAGATATTGGTTGATGATTAATAAGAAATCCAGAATCTATGTGGCCGGGCATGGCGGTCTCGTGGGGGCGGCCATCGTACGCCGACTCAAAAAAGAAGGATACGACAATCTCATTGTCAGGACCCATGAGGAAATGGATCTTACCCACCAGGGTTCTGTTGAAGGTTTTCTTGAAGAGGACCGACCCGATTATGTATTCTTAGCGGCTGCAAAGGTGGGGGGGATCCTGGCCAATGCTTCCTACCCTGCGGATTTTATTTACCAGAACCTGCTTATGGAATCCAACATCATTCATGCTGCATATGTCTATGGTGTGAAAAAACTTCTTTTTTTGGGCAGTTCCTGCATTTACCCCAAACACTGTCCACAGCCTATGAAAGAAGAACATTTGTTGTCCGGTTATCTGGAAGCATCAAACGAACCTTATGCCGTGGCCAAGATTGCCGGTATCAAGATGTGTCAGGCCTATAACCGGCAATATGGAACCCGTTTTATCAGCCTGATGCCCACCAACCTCTATGGCCCGGGCGATAATTTTGATCTTGAAACATCTCATGTTCTCCCGGCGTTGGTCCGTAAATTTCATGAAGCCAAAGTTAATGGCAATTCCTCCGTGGAAATATGGGGGACGGGAAAGCCGAGGCGGGAGTTCCTGCATGTGGACGACCTGGCTGATGCGTGTCTCTTTCTGATGAACCATTATGAGGCCACCGAAATTATCAATGTGGGTGTGGGAAAGGATTTGAGCATTCGGGATCTGGCCGAAATGATCGCCGGAATTATCCGATTTGATGGAGACCTTATCTTTGATACCACTAAGCCGGATGGCACCCCCCTCAAGATGTTGGATGTTTCCAAACTGACGGCACTGGGCTGGCAGGCGAAAATATCCCTGGAACAAGGCATCAGACGGACCTGTCAATATTATACTTCCATAGCCTCATAGTTCTCTTTCCTTATGCTGACTTTCGCCATAGCCATTCCCAACTACAATCAGAGTCATTTTCTCCCCTGGGCGCTTGAGAGTCTTCGACATCAATCGGTTCCGTTCAATGTGGCGCTGATGGACGGCGGGTCGACCGATAATTTCAGGGAGGTGACCGATAATTATTCGGATATTATTACCTGCCTCAGATCAGGGCCGGACGGGGGCCAGGCGGCCGCCATAAAAGAAGGTTTGGAGCTGGTATCCGGCGAGATCGTAACCTGGTTGAACGCAGACGACTACTACTTCCCCGACATCCTTCATAAAGTCTCCGCCTTCTTCGAAAATGATCCCGAGCTCGATGTGGTCTATGGCAATGCCGTTCATGTGACAAAGGATGGGTTCTTTCTCTCGTATTTTCCTGCGATCCAGGAATTCAATGCTAAAGATTTGACCCACTCCTGCTTTATCTGCCAGCCTGCGTGTTTTGTGCGACGGACTGCTTATGAGGGTGCAGGCGGCATAAATCCCACCCTGCAATATACCATGGACTGGGATTTGTGGTGTCGACTGTCACGAAACAAGGCGAAGTTCCGCTGTGTCCCTGATTTGCTGGCCGCAGTCAGATACTATCCTGGAACCAAAACCATGAGCGGTGATTGGCGGCGTTATGGTGAGATCTGGCGAATAGAAAGGCGTTACGGGCATCGACTATTGCCTTCGTCTTGGCCGGGTTTCTACCGTTTTGACCTGGCATCCAAAAACAATAAAGTGCTTTCTGAAAGGGTCGTTTTCAAGATCTTGGACAACTTGAGAAAATATATGCGGCTACTTCGGACTCGAAAACCTGGAAACGCAAGAAACAGCACGCTTTTTGGTTTTCTGCGGTGGGAACCCGTTGTGGAAGAACAGTGCACCATTTATGTTCCATGGTATGATAGCCGCAATTGGAAAAGGCTGCATCTTCGTGTGGAGCCGAGTGAAGCTGATTATCGTGTGATCATTGATGGTGTCGATGCTCGCACTGTGCGGGCCCATGAGGGATTTCTTTCCATCAAAATGCCCTGTTTAACCGGATGCCTTAAGAAAATATCCATGTCATGTCCGGGGGATTCTGTTTGGAAGTTGCTGTCGTTTAAGTGTGATTTGTAAGGTCTCTGATTGGGGACATTATCCTGTAGTTATCTATGGCAGTTTATACCGCTAAAGAGCAGGCCGGTGAAAAAAGGGGAAAGGGATCATGAAGCGTTCCCGTCCGGAGACCCCACTTGTCAGTATTATAACGGTTGTTCATAATGCCGCAAGGCGACTGGAAAATGCCGTTTTGGAGGTGAAATCTCAAACATATCCCAATCGGGAGCACATTGTTATCGATGGCGGATCAACGGATGGGACCCTGGATATATTACTGGAAAATGACCCATGGCTCAGTTACTGGGTGTCCGAGCCCGATCACGGTATATATGATGCCATGGATAAGGGGATTGAGGCTTCGAATGGGGAATGGCTCCTCTTCCTGGGCGTTGATGACGCTTTCTATTCCCGAAAAACCCTGTCTTCCATTTTCGAAGGCCCGGCCATGCCCAAATCCCTGGATATGGTGGTGGGCCATGTATATACAGACCGAGGTTTGTTTCGCAGCCGATTCAACGGATCTTTGTTGTACAAGAATACTGTTTACCATCAGGCCGCTTTTTACGCACATCACATATTCGACCACTTCCGCTACTGCAATCCACCTTTTTCGAATCGCCACAAGAAATACTATCGTATTTCAGGCGACTATAGATTAAATCTCATGCTTTACCGGTGGGGTGCCAAACACATGCGGGTGAACCTGCCGGTTGCGAAGTGTCAGAGTGGTGTTTCCATGCGGGGCAAAATGAGAGGTTATCTTGAGGAGATCCAGATAAGACATGAATATGTTTCGTTCCACAAGGCTATCTTTTTCGATTTCTTTACCATTTTGAGGTATCTCTACAAGCATTCCCTTAAGACCGGGTAAGATGGTCTGATATTGTGTTTGGGTTATCAAAAGTTCAGAGGAGAATCTGTTTTGCTGGATATTGTCATTGTCAACTATAACAGCACGGAACCGCTGTTTTGGTGCTTGAAATCCTTGTTTGATGGCTCAGAGGGCATATCTTTGCAAGTTCAGGTCCATGACAATGCGTCCAAGAAAGATGATGTGGACTATTTGAAAAGGGCCTATCCACATGTGCTGCTTACAAAAAACAAGACAAATCTGGGATTTTCTAAAGCTGTCAATAACGGATTGCTGCAGGGGAATGCTCCCTATGTTCTGCTCCTTAACCCCGATACCCTTGTTGTACCCGGCTTTATTGACGCTGCCATGAAGCATATGTCAGATCACCCGGAAGTAGGCATTCTGGGGCCCAGAATTCTTGATTATGGTGGAGCGGTCCAGGGATCCGCCAGGGCTTTTCCAAATCTTCTCACGGCCCTTTTTGGCCGGAAGTCGATTCTCTCCAAAATCTTTCCAAAGAACCCCATTACACGTGAAAACATTCTGACAGATCGAAGTGATGGGATGACGCCCATGGAGGTTGATTGGGTTTCCGGTGCCTGTATGCTGGTCAGGAGAGAAGCCGTAAATCAGGTGGGACTGCTGGATGAAACATTCTTCATGTACTGGGAGGATGCCGACTGGTGCCGGCGGATGTGGCAGAAAGGTTGGAAAGTTGTTTATTTGCCAAATGTTTCCGTAACCCATTATGTGGGTGTCAGCAGTGAAAGCAATATCTTCCGGTCTGTTTTTGAATTTCACAGAAGTATATTTCACTTGTTTGACAAGCATGCCAGGGCTCCCTACTCGTTATTGAAACCCATTGTTTTCTGGGGAATTATTTATCGATTTCTTTTTGTTTTTGTATCTCAAGTGGTTCGAAAATTCATTCGAGAGCCTGGAAGACAGGCGTTTCGAAAAAGTGTGCCTGAAAATTGGAAAGTTGAAGATTCCAGGATCAGGATTCTGCGGTTTATTGCAAGACTTAACATCGGTGGGCCATCAATCCATGTGCACTTGTTAACGACAGGGCTTGATAGCAGAAAATTTTGCTCTACGCTCATTACCGGAAAAATTTCCCCCACCGAAGGGAATATGGGATATCTTTTTGAATCAGCCAACGAGAAACCGATTATTATCGAAGAATTGCAGCGGGAAATAAGCCCGCTGATGGATATAAAAGCTTTTTTGAGAATTTTGGGGGTGCTTAAACGTGAAGCCCCGGATATTGTGCATACCCACACCGCCAAGGCGGGAACCAGCGCCAGACTGGCCGCCATTATTTACAACGGGTTTTCGGGCGGCCGCACCAAAGCGGTACACACCTTTCACGGACACGTTTTTTCAGGCTATTTCTCTCCAACCAAGTCGCTCATGTTTATCTGGATTGAACGGTTTCTGGCCCGAAAGACCGATGTGATTGTCGCCATCAGCAAAACCCAGAAAACAGATCTTGCCCATAGATTTCATATCGCTCCTGCTGAAAAAATCAGAGTTATTCCTCTCGGTTTTGATCTGGCTCCGTTTTTGAGGGGTTCTCATAATATAGGAAGATTCAGAAAGTCATTGGGGAAGGGGAATGGTACACTGCTGGTTGGAATTGTCGGTCGACTGGTTCCCATCAAAAACCATGTTCTTTTCCTGGATATGGCCAAGATTTTCATGAACGAAAACAAAAATGTGGATGTGAGATTTGTTCTGGTGGGAGATGGTGAGCTAAGAGGAAAACTGGAAATCCACGCCGAAAACATTGGATTGAAAAATCATGTCAGCTTCTGTGGCTGGCGACGCGATCTTCCCGAGGTCTACGGTGATCTGGATGTCCTGGCACTGACCTCCGAAAATGAGGGAACGCCTGTTTCCATTATAGAAGCCATGGCTTCCGGGACAGCTGTTATTTCAACGGATGCGGGTGGCGTAAGGGATCTTCTGGGGTTTCCTGAAAAGGAAATGTCAATGAGAGCCGGATTCATGGTCTGTAAAAGGGGTGTTCTATGCCGGAAAAATGATTCCACCGGGTTTGCACGGGGTCTGAAACATCTGGTCGAAATGGAAAAGAAACCTCGGGATCGAATGACCTATGAAGCAAGCGTTTTCGCTTTGAAAAGCTTTTCGAACGAACGGTTGCTAAAGGATATGGAAGCACTTTATTTGAAAGTGGTGGAATAATACCAGCAGCCCGTCTGGCTTTATCAATTCATCTTGCTTTTTCTGAAATTGATCATGAAGGTTTCTCTTTCATCAACCGGCACATGAAACTCCGGCTGGACGGGGTTCCGGTCACCGGGTCTCTTTTGTCATCGTCCGTGAGGTTGTTGAGATTGAGACGTGAATCCAATTCTCCCCAGCACCATCCCAAGCGAACTGAACCGGGATGAACCACTTTAGACATTCGGGCGGTCATGACAACGCTTCCCTTGGGCGTTTCAATCCTGAGGTTGCTTCCTTCCCGGATATCCTGTGTGTGTGCGTCATGGGGGTGGATATCCACAAAACACCCCTTTTCACGGTTTAAAAGAGAGGGAATGTTCTTAAACTGGGAATGGGTGAAATACCGGGTACGTGCGCCGCTGATGCCCACCATGGGGAAATCCGTTCTTTCAGCGTAAAAACTGATGGGATTCAGGGTTTCTCCCTTAAAGTCGGGGATGGGGGAATACCCCCCGTCTTTGAGCCGTTGGGAATAAATTTCCATTTTCCCGGACGGTGTCTTGAAACCGTTCTGCTGATACTTTTCATGTGCCAATTCTTCAACCCGCATGGGCCCCGAATGCTCGCGCAGCATATCCACTGTTACGCCGGCTGGTTCCAGTTGATAGTTGATGACCGCTTCCGCGCTCCGCCAGGGGAATTCATGACCCATACCAAGCCTTCGGGCCAGTTCAAAGGTGATTTTCCAGTCGGGCCAGCTGTCCCCTACGCAGTCAATGACCTGGTTCTGTAATATCACTGGATTATTTCGGATAAATGCCCGATTGAGCTGGGTTTTTTCAAACGAACTGGAAGCGGGGAGCACCACATGGGCCATTTTGGCGGTTTTGGTAATAAACAGGTCCAGAACCACCATGAAATCCAGCATTTGAAACGCCTTGACGGCCCGATTGCTGTCCGCCATGGTTACTGCCGGGTTTCCCGATTGCACCACCAGCATTTTCAGGGGATAGGGCTTTTCATTTAAAATGGCGTCCACCACACAGGATTGAGCGTTGATCCCCCAGGTTTCGTGAAACGTGTTGAACAGCGGATACCCCTGAGCCACACTTCTGATTCCCTCCGGCAACCGGTCTCTCAGTTGAATGTTCCTGATGGGTATGGGCTGGGGGATGAGATCGCCGCCGGGTCTATCCACATTTCCGGTTAACCCCCGGAGAATACAAACGGCCCGGGTCTGTTGAAACACATTCAGCTGCATGTCCAGGCCGTTACCGTCAATGATGCATGCCGGCCCGGTGGTGGCATAAGCCCTGGCAGCATTCTTTATTTCCTCAGGCGTAAGCCAGATCCCCTGCGCAATTTTTTCTGCTTCAAAATCTCCCGCCGCATCTTTGAGCGCATCAAATCCAACAGTCCAGTCCTGGACAAAATCCCCATCAAAAAGATTGTTTGATATGATTTCATGAATCATGCTCATGGCGAGAATCCCGTCATGCCCGGGTTTTATCTGGAGCCACATATCCGCCATGGCAGCAAGACCCGTCCGGATGGGATCGATGACAATGAGCTTTGCCCCCCGTTGTTTTGCAAAAATAATACTTTCAAACGCCTGGGGGTTGGTATCCCCGTCATTTTTCCCCCAGACCACAATACAGCGCGATTGTCGAAAGTCCGGCGCCGTCATGGCACCATAGGTGTAGGTATGGGCCATTTCCCGGGCCACGTGACAAACCGCTCCATTGCCGATGGTGTTGGGGGACCCGTAAACATTCATGAACCGGTTGGCGTAATCCCAGGGTGCCCCCCAATCGGCCGCCATGCCTCTCAGCCAGCAGACGGATTGAGGCCCATGGGTTTCTTTGATGGATTCAAATTTGCCTGCAACAAGGTCTAATGTTTCATCCCAGGACGCTTCCCTAAACGACGCGCCGCTTTTTCTGTTTTCCCTGATGAGGGGGGTTTTCAGCCTTTCGGGCGAATAGACGATATCAACCGCCGCTTGTAATTTGGGGCAACGCACGCGTTTTTTTTCAGGCAGAGAAGATTTCCGCTCCGCTTTCACAAGCCTGCCGCTTTCGATGGTGGCTGTAACGGGGCAGCAGGAAGAACATAAACGACAGACGGTATCCTTTTTCATTATTTATCCTTATCGGTTGGCTTTTACAAAACAACTGCGGATGAGCTCGAAATGGTTCCGGTGGGTTCGGATTTTCCACCAGACGTGACCATTTTTTTCGATATTCCAACGGGGTCTCAAGCCATTCTTGCGACCGCTCAGGATGTCCATCACATTTTCCACGCCGTTTCCCGAATGGTCCCCTTCCAGGGTTCCACCCAACCAGTTTTCCGGGTCGGTCACCTCTTCGGACCATGAAAAGGGGTCGGAAAAAAGAAATTGGGCGTGTTCCGGTTTTGCCACCCGATTCATTTCTTCCAGGTGTTTGATGGGTTTGGGAACTTTATCCACCAGGTTGAGAGAGGCAAGAGAAGAAAAGGAACCGGATTTGAAAGGCAACCGCTGAGCGTCGGCAATCAGAAATTCCGTATTGCTGATTTTCCAGGACTCCGGGAGTGTGACGGTTGTTTTTCGGGTCACATGACCTTCCTGTTTCAACCGGATCTCTTTTTCCCCGGTAAGCATCAATTCCCGGGCCGTTCGAATAAAGGAGAGAGAATTGTCGATACCGATGGCGAAATCACATTTTTGGGCCAGTTCAAAGGTGAACCGGCCCACAGCGGAACCTGCATCAATGGCCACTCCGGATAAGGGGCCCATGAGGTCGTTCCAGTCACTGTAAGCGGTTGATACGTTTTCTTCCCTAAGGAGATCGCCGTAATGGCTCCACATGTAAGATGACAGAACCGGTGCTTCTTCGTACTTTGAAGGGGCAGTTTCCGTTTTGTGGGGCGAGTTGGGATCCAGAAACGCAATTCCGTTTTGAATGGGATATTCCCTGCCGCAATGGGCACAGGACAAAAGCCCCTCAAGAATATCACCTTTTTCTTCCATTTCCATGTGTGGATCTAAATCGTGCTCTTCCGGTAGGCACCTTGGGCAAATGAGCATTTCAAGAACTTTTTTTTTCATTTTCAATCTCTTTTTAAAGCAGGGAAAAATATAGCAAAATATAATCTACTAATATGATATAGAAATTTTCATCATGGATCAAGTGTGAAATTAATTGAATGAAATCTGGATATTTTCGATTTTTCTTGACACGAAAATCGAATTTCACTACATTCGTTGCGTAATTATAATGTGGCTACAATATAGCTCCATAGCAGAGAT